>JAJRXW010000021.1 GCA_024276095.1 Gammaproteobacteria bacterium | reverse complement strand
GGCGTGATCGATTTACCGACGATTCAGAAAAAAATCAATTTTCACTATTCGGTCACACTCGACCTGTTCGGTGCAGAGATTTCAACGAATGCGGCCAATGCATTCAATGCCGGGCTGAAGGGACGCTTCGGCGAAACGCGCATCAAAGACGACCACCAGCTCGAGAACGATACCTACCCGGTAGCCCGGATGGTGAACGGCCAAGTCTGCACCGTCGACGTTCCGGCATTGAGCGCCATCAACGCGCGGCTTTGTGACGATTACATCGCCGACTGCGAAAGAGTGCTGATGCGCTGGAACCGGGTTCTGAAAGAGCACCGCATCGAAACGCCGCTGCAACTGCCGCACCGGGCTTTCCACCGGGCCGTCGGGGAATTCTCCGAGGTCAATGCAACCCCGGACGGGGAACTGCTGGCGGACGCCGACTGGGCGGAGCACCGGCATCGATGGCTGCCCAGTGACGAGGATCTCGGTTATATCCTTTCGCTGATGAAACGGTGTACTGCTCCGGGTGAGTATGCGGACTGGATCGCGCCGCCGAAGGCCGGCATCAACGGTCAACCGGGCGATTTCGAGTACGTCAAACTGGCGGCCTGATCCGGCAGTTCAAAGACACGGCCATGAGCATCGAGAAAAAAACCGGGCCGGCAACCATGGCCGAGGGCATGACCACAGCGGTACTGTGTATCAACGGTGAAGACCATGCACTGGTGTTTCCCACTCATCACACGTTGCTGGAAGTGTTGCGTGAGGAGTGCGGACTGACCGGCACCAAGCACGGCTGCGAACTCGGCGAGTGCGGCGCCTGCGCGGTACTGGTGGATGGCGAGCCCGTATTGTCCTGCCTGCAACTGGCCGCGGAAGTGCAGGGAAAAACCATCGATACCGTGGAAGGCCTGCAGCGCGACAACGAACTTCATCCCCTGCAGGCAGCCTTTGCGGACCTGGGAGCAGCCCAGTGCGGATACTGCACGCCCGGCATACTGATGGTGGCGGATGCACTGTTAAAGCGCGTGCCCGCTCCCACCGGGGAACAGGTTACCGAGGCCCTGTCCGGCAACCTGTGCCGCTGTACCGGCTATAACCGGATCGTGCAGGCGGTGCTGTGGGCGGCAGCCATGGAGCGCGGCGACGACTGGCGCCCCGACGAGACGCTGTTCGAAGGGACCGCACTGCCCGGCGCGGATGGCTGACCGGGGAAGCACCAGGACCATGACGACAGGCACCGGAAAGTTCTCCCGCGATGACAGAAGAACGTAAATTACGGCTGATCGGCACACCCTTCCGGCGTGTCGATGGCCGGGCAAAGGTGACGGGCCGCACGCTGTTTGCCGACGATCTGCATTTTCCGCGAACGGCCTGGGTAAAACTGGTGCGCAGCACCGTACCCCACGCCCGGATCAAGTCCATTGACTGCTCCTCCGCACTGGCCATGAAGGGCGTGCTGGGCACGCTCGTTGGCGAGGAACTGCCCGACTCGTTCGGTATCCTGCCGGTTTCCGAAGACGAGCATGCGCTGGCCATCGATACGGTACGGTTTGTTGGCGATCCCGTCGTTGCGGTAGCTGCGGTCAGCGAAGACATCGCCCATGCGGCGGCGCTGGCCGTCAACGTAGAGTACGAAATTCTGGCCACCGTCCCGGATTTTGACGCTGCGCTGAAAACCCCCGAACCGCGGATTCACGATTACGGTGACGAAGGCAATCTGCACAAGAAAATTTCGATGGAGTTCGGCGATATCGATGACGGCATGGCGCAGGCCGACACCGTGCTGGAAGATACCTTTTACTACGAGGGCAACAACCATCTGGCCCTGGAACAGCATGCATCGATTGCCGTTGCCGAAGACGATGACCGCGTCACGCTGTATTCTTCCACCCAGACGCCTCATTACGTACACCGGGCGCTGATCAAGACGCTGGGCCTGCCACCGGCCAGGATCCGGGTGATCGCCTGCTCCAACGGCGGGGGCTTCGGCGGCAAGACCGATCCTTTCAATCATGAAATAGTGATTGCCAAAATGGCACTGAAGCTCGGCCGGCCGGTCAAGATCGCACTGACCCGCGAGGAAGTTTTTTACTGCCACCGCGGACGTCATCCGGCGCTGATGCACATTCGCACCGGCTTTACCAAAGACGGCGCCATGACCGCCCAGCACCTGCGCACGGCGATCGACGGCGGGGCCTATGGCAGCTATGGCGTTGCCAGCACTTATTATACCGGCGCGTTGCAGACCACGACTTATCGTCTGCCCAATTACCGGTTCGACGGCGCCCGCGCATTTACCAACAAGCCGCCCTGCGGGCCGAAACGCGGTCACGGTACGCCGCAGCCGCGCTTTGCGTTCGAGGTACACCTGGACAAAGCGGCGCATGTGCTGGGCATCGATCCGGCCGAGTTGCGGCTGCGAAACCTGGTACCGGCCGACACGATTACGGCCAACTGGCTGCAGATCGGCACTACCGGACTGCGCGAGTGCATCGAAGCGGTGACAGCGGGTAGCAACTGGAAGGAACGCTACGGAAAATTGCCGCCGGGGCGGGGGCTGGGGCTGGCCTGCAGCGCGTACATGTGCGGTGCGGGACTGCCGATCTACTGGAATCACATGCCCCAGTCCGGCGTTCAGCTGCAACTGGACCGCAGCGGCTGTGTCGCAGTGTTCTGCGGCGAAACGGAAATCGGCCAGGGCTCCGACAGCGTGCTGGCGGCCATCGTTGCCGAGATCCTGGGCATCGACCTGAAAGACATCCGCCTGTGTGTGGCCGATACCGACCTCACGCCCGTGGATCTTGGCAGCTATTCTTCGCGGGTAACACTGATGATGGGCCAGGCAGCACTGCAGGCCGCTGAAAAAGCCCGCGCCATGATCGCCGAAACCGTTGCCGAACACCTGGAAGTGCCGGCCGATACGCTGGTCTTTGCCGACCGCCGCGTCTTTCGCGCCGACGACCCGGAGCACGGCCTGAACTTCAACGAGGCGGTGGTGGTTGCCGAATCGCGATTCGGCACCCTGGGTACGACGGGTTCATACATTCCGCCGCGGGCGCCGGGACGCTACCGCGGCTCCGGCGTCGGGCCCTCCCCGACCTACTCTTACACGGCCGCCGTGATCGAAGTGGCAGTGGATGCGGACACGGGGCTGTACAACGTGGAACACGTCTGGTGCGCACACGATATCGGCCGGGCCATCAACCCGGTGCTGGCGCTGGGGCAGATCGAAGGCAGTATCTATATGGGGCTGGGCGAGGCGACGATGGAAGAGCAGGTGTTTCGCCGTCTGCCCAAACGCCTGTCACCGGCGCTGGTGCACAAGATGCCCTCCATGCTGGAATACAAGAGCCCCGGCTTCCACGATATGCCGGGCATGACCAGCTACCTGATCGAAACCGCTGACGAGCGCGGCCCGTTCGGCGCCAAGGAAGTGGGCCAGGGTCCGTTACTGCCGGTATTGCCGGCGCTGGCGAATGCCATCTTTGATGCGGTCGGCGTGCGGGTAGACCAGGTGCCGATTCAGCCGGAAAACGTACTGACGGCTTTGCAGGCCAAGACCGCCGGGAAAGATGCGCGGGTCGGCCCGAAAAAGTTTCCCTCGATCGACTATGGAGAAGTGTTGCGGGTGCCGACCCCGGAACAGGGCGGCGACGGGCGCGCCGTCGGAGACCCCAGGGCGCAGCATGCCGGAGTCCGTTCGGCGTCGGGCACGATGAAAGACCGCGAAGAAGCCTTGAAGGAGCACAGCAGTGCTACGCTTACCACCGATTGAATTTGTAAAGCCGCGGAGCATGCAGGATGTCCTGGCCGCACTGACTGACGATCCGGCCGACGATGAGGTTAGGCTGGTCGCGGCGGGCACCGACCTGTGGCCGAACATGAAGCGGCGCCATCAGCAGGCGAAAACCGTGATCAGCCTGATGTCCATTCCGCAGCTGCGCGGCATCGAGACGGCCGGCGGCGAACTGCGAGTGGGGGCCACCACAACGCTGACCGATATCCTGCGCGACGAAATCATTCGTGCACGTTTTCCGGCATTTGCCCGGGCGGTTGCATCGATTTCGTCGCCACCGCTGCGCAACATGGCGACACTGGGCGGGAATCTTTGCATCGATACACGCTGCACCTATTACAACCAGTCGGAAGAGTGGCGGCGCTCGATTGACTACTGCCTCAAGGAACGCGGTGAGATTTGCTGGGTTGCCACGAAATCCCCCAGGTGCTGGGCCCATTCGGCAAGTGACGCGGCACCGATCCTGTGCACACTGGGCGCTCGCGTGAAACTGGTTTCCAGTGCCGGAGAGCGGGTGATTCCTCTCGCCGGCCTTTACCGGGAGGACGGGATCGAATACCTGAACAAACGACGCGACGAAGTCCTGACCGAGATACTGATTCCGGCAGACAGCGACAGCGAGCACTGCCGTTCGACATTCTGGAAACTGCGCCGCCGTGGCTCGATCGATTTTTCGGTGTTGTCCGTAGCTGCGGCCGTCTGGACGGATTCCAAAGGGATGGTCACGCGGGCTGCCATGTATCTCGGGGCCGTGGAATCGCGCCCGATGCCGGTCGACGCGATGGATATGCTCCTGGGTAAATCCTTGGGAAAAACCCTGAATGCAACCCTGAATGCAACCCTGGACCCAACCCTGGACCCAACGGTGGGAAAACCATCGGGCACTGCACCCGGTGAACAACTGATCGCCGCGATCGCCCGCCAGGCACACCAGATCGCCAGACCCCTCGACAACACCGACTTTACACCTTCGTGGCGCGGCAAGATGGTGGAACACTATGCGCAGGCGGCGCTGGGCGAGCTGGCCGGGCTGCCGATGCGCCGACTCGCCCCCCGTCACGGTCTGACGGTGGTGTGACTGGCGCGGTAACCGGGCTGCGGATAGTGCGTATTAATAAGCCGGCGTACTTCATGGTTGAATGCTTTTTCAGGCATACGGGAATATGGTTATGACAGATTCTGCGCAACGCTGGATGATGGTGTCCGCCGGCAAGCCGCTGGTCCGGGAAAGTTTCGATCCGTTGCCGCCCGGGGCCGGCGAAGTGGTCATCGAAATAGCCGGCTGCGGTGTGTGCCATACGGACCTGGGTTTCTACTACGACGGCGTCAGGACGAAGCACGAACTGCCCCTGGCGCTGGGCCATGAAATCAGCGGTCGCGTGGTTGCCGCGGCTCCCGATACACAGGCATGGATGGATAAAGCGGTGATTATTCCCGCTGTCATTCCCTGCGGCGACTGCGACCTTTGCCGGCGGGGCCGCTATGCGATCTGCCGCCGGCAGAAAATGCCGGGCAATGACATTCAGGGCGGCTTTGCCAGCCATATCCGGGTACCCGCCTACGGACTCTGCCCGGTGGACGAACATCGACTGGGCGCCGCCGGGCTTGGGCTTGCGGATGTATCGGTCGTCGCGGATGCCGTCACAACGCCCTACCAGGCCGTGACACGCTCGGGACTCGGTGAAGGCGATGTCGCCATTGTCATCGGCATCGGCGGCGTTGGGGGTTATACCGCACAGATCGCGAATGCCATGGGCGCGACGGTCATCGCGATTGATGTAGATGATGACAAACTGGGTGTCATCAGCGGGTACGGTGCCGCCCTGGCACTGAACGCCCGTGAGCTGGAGTTCCCGGACCTGAAAAAGGCGATTCGCGGCTTCGTCAAGGAGAACAGCCTGCGGCCAACAGAATGGATCGTCTTCGAGTGTTCGGGAACGGCCACCGGCCAGCAGACTGCTTTCGGGCTGCTGACTTTCGGCTCGACATTGTGCGTGGTCGGTTTCACCATGGATAAAATCCAGCTGCGGCTGTCGAACCTGATGGCCTTCGATGCCCGGGCCATCGGCAACTGGGGCTGTGAACCGGCGCTCTACCCGGCTGCACTGGACCTGGTGCTGGATGGAAAAATCCAGCTCCTGCCTTTCACAGAACGCCGGCCACTAGCAACCATTAACGAAGTGTTCGGGGAGGTCCACGACGGTCGCATGAAACGCCGGGCGATCCTGGTACCGGAAATGCTCGCGGAGAAACAGGCATGACCGGCCCGGTGAGTGTCGCTCTTGAGCGCGACGAACGCGTCTTGTGTATTCGTCTCGCCAGGCCGAAAGCGAATATCGTCGACAGGGAAATGACCGCCGCGCTGGAGCAAGCCTTCGGCAATGTGGCCGGCATGTCGCAGCTCAAGGCCGTGCTGCTCGGCTCCGAAGGCGCTCACTTCAGCTTCGGCGCGAGTGTCGAGGAACATCTGCCCGAGCAATGTGCCGATATGCTGAAGGGCTTTCACCGGCTCATCATGAATATCGTCGCCTGCCCGGTGCCGGTACTCGTCGCTGTCAACGGCCAATGTCTGGGCGGCGGACTCGAACTGGCAATGGCAGGGCACCTGATGTTCGCATCCCCCGGCGTCAAAATGGGCCAGCCCGAAATCAGGCTCGGCGTATTCGCGCCGGCTGCTTCGTCTTTATTACCCCTGCGCATCGGGCAAATGCAGGCCGAGGACATGCTGCTTTCGGGGCGCAGCATCACTGCTGAAGCAGCGCTCAGTTCCGGACTGATCGCCGCCATCGCCGACAACCCCGAAGCCGCCGCTTTCGAATACTACGAAACCCATCTCGCCAAACTCAGCGCAAGCTCGCTACGTCTGGCTGTAGAAGCCGCAAGATCACGCTTCACAGCCCAGGCCCGGCAACGCCTCGCCGAAGTCGAGGCCCTCTATCTCGAAAAGCTGATGACCCACGCCGACCCGGTCGAGGGCCTGAACGCATTCATGGAGAAACGCCCCCCCACCTGGACCGACAAGTAATGGTGGTGCCGGTGTCAGTTACTGATGACCATTCATGTGCACATGATTGTACAGGTCGCGAAGGAGCCACTCGCCTCGACAATTCGGTTTGCCGCCAGTCAGTACTCACGGAAAATCAATCTGCAACAGCAATGCACCGGCCATCTTTTTGAGCGCCGGCACAATGCGTCTCTGGTACGGGAGGACAGCTGCCGTGCTACGAACATTCGGTACGATGAAGCGGTCCGCCCGGCAGCGCTATCTGGCATTCATGCACAGTGATGACGACGAGGATTTATCCCGATACCGAAATGTCGGCAACACAACGATCTCACCGAGGCCATGCTCACAGGACCAAGCAGAGCCCGATACGTCACCAAGATCAGAACCGATATAGCCATAGAGGCGCTGGAACTTAAGTAACTGTACACCGGCACCATTCTAGCCTTCGGCGGGAGGGTCAGGGTCGTCTGCCCAGTCTTCGTCGGGCTCGGGTAGTATGTTGAGCCACTCTTCCAGCAGGGTAACGTGGTTGCGTTCGTCTTGTGCCAGGCGGGCGGCCATTGCAACTACTTCCTCGTCTTCGGACTGCTCCCCGACCTCGACGAAAAAAGATACCGCTCGGCGCTCGGCTCGCAGCGCCAGGGAGACAGCGTGGTATGGCTGCATGAGATAGTGGACATCCTCGTAGTCGGGCGCTTCCGATACGCCCGGCTCGGCCCAACCGTATTTCCAGCGGGTTTTCAAAGACAACTCGTCATCTCCCCCGAGGTCGCGTACCTGCTGTATATGTTTCCCTTCGATCTCCGCCAGCTTGCTGAATAGCTCGGCAACCTCCGGATTATTGTGCATCTCCATCTGGTCGGCGAGTTCCTCGTAACGCTCGGCCGCTTCCATCTCAATAGCCATGGCGTGTGCCAACAGCTCATCGGTCGAACCGATTATCAAGCCCTTGTCGTCAGGTCGATGCAACTTTGAACTCCTCTTCGAGTGCGGCAATCCCGTCTCGCGACTGTTTTGGAACCGGTTCGTTCGGGGCACGCTGGCCGAGATACAGCACGCCCGTGAAATATGCATCATCGGTAAGCAGGCGCCGCGCGGCCCGGGCCGGGTCGTCAGTCGGTTCCACCGGTGCAGGATGAACCAGGTTCTTCCACTGCCGTTGCTCCGGGCGAAACGTCACACAGGGACTGAGTATCTGCACAAAGGAGAAACCCGGGTGCTGAATCGCCTCGACGATCGTTTGCGCCGTGCCGTTCGGGTCGCTGCTGGAACACCGGGCGATGAAATTGGCGCCCGATGCCAGTGCAATCACCAGCGGCTGAAACGGGTTGATTCCGGTACCCCCGGGCGTGAGCTTGCCGGCCTCCCAGTCGGGATCGGTCGTCGGTGAAGCCTGGCCCTTGGTCATGCCGTAGACCTGATTGTCCATGACAATATAAGTCAGGTCGGTATTGCGCCGGCAGGCATGCATGAAGTGATTACCGCCGATTGAAAACCCGTCACCATCGCCACCGGCCACCAGCACGGTCAGGTCGGGGCGGGCGATTTTCAGGCCGGTTGCCAGCGGCAGCGCCCGTCCATGCACCGCATGAAATCCATAGACATCGAGATAGGCCGGAATACGCGAGGAGCAGCCAATACCCGAAATAACCGCGACTTCCTCACGCCGCAGGCCGAGCACCGACAGCGCCCTGGTGATGGAAGACAACACACCGAAGTCACCGCAACCCGGACACCAGACCGGTTTCAGACCGGACTTGTATTGTTTCGGCGCAAGCTGTGTGGTTTCAACGTCCATGATCACCGACTCCAGCTGCCAATCTCGTCACGCAAGGTATCCGGGCGCAGGGTCGCACCACCGGACTGGCTGAAGCTTTTCACCTCGCCCGGCAAATCGTACCTGGCGCGCAGATACTCATGAAACTGCCCCGAATGACTTTGCTCCACCACGAGGATCCGCTCTACCCCCTCCAGTGCCGCAGCCAGATGCTGCGGGCGGGCCGGCGCCAGCAGTCGTATCGCGATCAGGCGGATTTTCGATTGCCAGTCACCGCTTTGCTCCAGCGCTTCACGAATCGCCCCGGTGGTCGAGCCCCAAGTAACAATCGCCGTACTCCCCTCACCCTCGATCTCGGCCCAATCGTCGCCATAGTCGTATTGCTCCAGCTTGCCGAGCCGTTTGTCGAGTTGCGCAGTATGATCGCAGGCCGAAGTCGATGGCACACCCCGCTCCGAATGCTCCAGACCATCTGCCGTGTACTGGCCTCCGGCAAGCCCGGGAATAGCCATGGGCGAAACGCTGGAATCGGTCAATGCGTAGCGATTGTATTCACCATTAACGCCGCTCACCGTGTTGCGCCCGGTTTTGAATTCCACACTCACCGGTCGATCGGCAATGACACGAGTCTGACCCAGGAACTGATCGGACAGCACGATGGCGGGCGTCTGCAGGGACTCCGCCAGATGCACGGCCCATTGGGTCGTAAAAAGACAATCGGCAACCGACAATGGCGCCAACACCAAATGCGGTGCATCGCCATGCAGACCATGAATGGCGATATTCAGATCGGTCTGCTCGGACCTGGTAGGAATGCCGGTCGACGGACCGCCGCGCATGACATCGACAACCACTATGGGCACTTCCGCCGCCACGGCAAGACCGATGGACTCGGTCATCAGGGCGAGCCCCGGCCCGGAGGTTGCCGTCAACGCGGGCACCCCGCCGAAAGAGGCACCGATAATCTGCGTGACCGATGCCAGTTCGTCTTCCGCCTGCACCAGCACGCCCCCGACCCTGGGCAACGCACTAGCCAGCCATTCCAGAATTTCCGTCGCCGGGGTAATGGGATAACCCGCCGCATAACGTATCCCGCCATGCACGGCGCCGCAGGCTGCCGCCTCGTTACCGGTAATGCTCCAGCGTTCGTTGCCGGCATCCGCAGGCGCCACCGGCGGTGTCAGCCCGGCCAAGCCGGGCAGCTGCGCGGCTGCATCCAGGCCGGCGCCAAGTCCGGCAAGACCGGCCTCGACTGCTTTTGACCCGCGCTTTTGCAAACCCTGCGTGGCAGCCGCCACCATCAATGCCGGCGGAATACCGACCAGCGTCGCCAGAACCCCGAGCGCCACCATATTCGTGCGCCCACCGGGAATTTCCTTGGCCAGCCGGGTCATCGGGATCTGCTGCTGATTCGCATTGAGTGCCTCAATGGCCTCGGGAACGTCTCCAGCCTTTGGATCGCTGACGATCAGGCTGTCCGCGCTCAGCGCGACTTCCGGCAAAAACCGCTCGATATTGCGCCAGTCCAGCGCCAGCAGCACATCGTCGCGATCAGCGGGACATTCCACCGGCCGGGCAGCCAGGCGGATCATCGCCATGGCCTCGCCGCCGCGGATCTGGGGCCCGTAGGACCGGGTCATCAGGCCATACCAGCCGGCCCGGGCGGCCGCGTCCAGCAGCATGGTACCCGTGGACATCACGCCGGAACCGCCGCTGCCCGCAATAATGATCGAAACGGATTGCCGTAGCTGTCTGGTCATCAGAGGCCCATTCATCCTGCCGTTCTACGAGCGATGACCGCCAATCGGCCGACCCCACACCCTGATGCGGCTAGTACCCCGGTCAGGTGATGGGGCAGCGGGCGGGGACTCTTTCCGGCGGATGGCTCCCTTGCGGTCCGCT
>JAJRXW010000020.1 GCA_024276095.1 Gammaproteobacteria bacterium | reverse complement strand
TGGCGCACAGATGGGCACCTTCGATGTCGGGCATCCCGATGTCATCGACTTTATTCGTGCCAAACGGGAGGATGGCCGGCTGCGCCAGTTCAACCTGTCATTGCTGATTTCCGATGATTTCATGCGCGCTGTAAAAAACGATGAGCAGTGGACGCTGGCTTTTCCGCTGGATAGCCGGCAGGCGGAACAGGAAGGCGTTGATCTGGACGATGCGTCCCGGGTTTTGTGGCGCGACTGGCCTGTGAAGGACGGTTACCTGACGAATGATCGGGGTGAAGTTGCCTGTGTCGTGTCGAAGAAACTGCCGGCGCGGCGGCTCTGGGACATGATCATGGCGTCTACCTATGATTTTGCCGAACCGGGATTCGTGCTCATTGATCGCGTCAATGAGATGAACAATAACTGGTTTGACGAAGATATCCGTGCCACCAATCCCTGTGGAGAGCAGCCGTTGCCGCCGTATGGCTCCTGCCTGCTGGGCTCGGTCAACCTGACCAAATTCGTCGCGAACCCCTTTACCGATGCGGTGCAGTTAGACTGGGACGAGTTTCACAAGGTCGTCACGGTCTTTACCCGGATGCTCGATAATGTAGTGGAAATCAATGGCCTGCCACTGGAAGGGCAGCGCCGGGAAATCAAGCGCAAACGCCGTCACGGCATGGGATTTCTCGGGCTCGGGTCAACCATCACCATGTTGCGGATGAAATACGGGTCGCAGGAATCCATCGAGTTCACCGAAAAGGTCGCCAGGAAGCTGGCGCTGGCAGGGTGGGAAGTAGCGCTGGATCTTGCCCGGGAAAAGGGTCCGGCTCCGATCATGACCGAGGAGTTCACCGTGACCGCGGCGATGCTGAAAAAACGCCCGGAAATGGCCCGTGATGGCTGGAAGACCGGTGATAAGATACCCGGCCGAATCCTGCACGCCCGGTACAGCCGTTATATGCAAAGGCTTTCGGAAGTTGCACCGGAACTGGTCAAGGATCTCGAACGGATCGGCGCCCGGTTTACCCACCACAGCTCTATCGCACCTACCGGGACGATTTCGCTGTCCCTGGCGAACAATGCCAGCAACGGTATTGAACCGAGTTTTGCCCACCATTATTTTCGTAACGTGATACGGGAGGGCAAGAAGACCAAGGAAAAAGTCGGTGTGTATTCCTACGAGTTTCTGGCCTACCGGCAGCTTGTCGACGCCAGTGCAGAACCGGATTCGGAGAATCCCGACCATCAATTGCCGGATTATTTTGTAACAGCCGATGGTATCCAGCCGAAAGAACACGTCGATATCCAGGCGGCGGCTCAGTTATGGGTGGATTCATCGATATCGAAGACAGCCAATGTGCCGACGGATTTTCCTTATGAGGATTTCAAGGATATCTATATGTATGCCTATGAGCATGGTCTGAAGGGCTGCACGACATTCCGCTTTAATCCCGAGGCTTTCCAGGGGGTGCTGGTCAAGGAAAATGACCTGAAAAATACTTCCTATACTTTTGTACTTGACGATGGCACCGAGTTGACGGTCAAAGGCGATGATGAAGTCGAATATGACGGAGAAATTCACTCGGCAGCCAATTTGTTCGATGCATTGAAAGAAGGGTATTACGGCAAGTTTGAGAACAGTGCCAGAAAATAGTCTGCAGAAGCGGGTTCGACGATCCGGCACCGGAAGACAGGGTTGAATGAGAGATGGCAAGAATAACGATTGACAAAAAGATAGTTGACTATCGGGTTGAAGGCGGCCAGGAACAGGCGGCTGCCTCCCGGGCGGAAAAGTCACAGGCTGTGCTGGAGACCAGTGCGGATGGAAAAGTTGTACGCATGCACGAGAAGCTGGAGCGGCCGGAGATGCTGCGCGGTTCCACCTACAAGGTGAAAACCCCTGTTTCGGACCATGCCATGTATGTCACCATCAATGACCTGATATTGAACCCGGGAACAGAACACGAGACATACCGGCCATTTGAAATTTTCATCAATTCCAAGAACCTGGATCACTACCAGTGGATCGTGGCGCTGACCAGAATCATGTCAGCCGTTTTTCGCAAAGGCGGCGATGTTACTTTTCTGGTCGACGAGCTGAAGGCAGTGTTCGACCCCCGCGGCGGTTACTGGCAAACCGGCGGAAATTACATGCCGTCAATCATCGCCGAGCTCGGCCATATTATCGAGAAGCATCTGCAGTATATTGGCATGCTGCCGGCAGAAAAACTGGATGAGCATCAAAAAGAACTGGTGGCAATGAAGCGCCGGGAGTACGAGCAGCAGAACAAGCAGCAGGATGCCTTTGCCAAGGGAGGTTTTCCGGAAGGCGCCCAGCTTTGCACCAAGTGCCATACGGTTGCAATGGTCATGATGGACGGCTGCATGACCTGCCTCAATTGTGGCGAATCGAAATGCGGCTAGTTCCGGCGCGATATTAATTACGTCGCCCGAGCCCTGGTCGTACCATCGAACTCCATCGCCACGCCCCGATCGCCGGAACCCCCGTCACAACCAGGCATTGTGTGTCCGGTGTCCCCTTTGGAGGGAATAAAGCGGACCGCAGGGAGCCATCCCGACAAAGGGGACAGCGGGCGCGCAATTCCGGACGATTGGCACGTTTTCCAGCCGTGATCTGTGCCAAAGCCAAAAAGGCGGCCAGCCCCCGAGGACAGGGGGCGGGTACCCTTTCCGGCGGATGGCTCCCTTGCGGTCCGCTTTATTCCGCCTACAAGGGTCCCCGCCCCCTGTCCTCTGACATCGGTGGTTGGATTCGCTCTTCCGACAGTCTGATCATGGCTCGGTCTTCAACTGCAGCACCATGCCCCCGATCGCCGGACTCCCCGTCACAACCAGGCATTGTGTGTCCGGTGTCCCCTTTGGAGGGAATAAAGCGGACCGCAGGGAGCCATCCCGACAAAGGGGACAGCGGGCACGCAATGCCGGACGATTGGCACGTTATCTAGACCTGATCTGTGCCAAAGCGGAAAAGGCGGCCAGTTCCCGAGGACAGGGACCGGCGACCGTTTCCGGCGGATGGCTCCCTTGCGGTCCGCTTTATTCCGCCTGCAAGAGCCCCCGCCCCCTGTCCTTTGACATCGGTGGTTGAGTTCGCGTTTGACGTTGGTGTCTGTTTATCGGTTATCGGGGGCCCTTAAACAGCTATTCAATCGCTATTCCCTCGACGGCGGGTTGGGGATTCACCGCGGAAAAGCGTCCTTTTTCATCCCGCTGAACATCGGCCAGCGCACAATCCGGATCATGATTGAAAAACAGGCGAACGCCGCGTTCCAGCTTGTCCGCGAGAAAATCCTTTTTTTCGTCGATCAGCCGTTCAGGGAAACGGTCATACCCCATCGTGACCGGCAGATGTACCCAGGGCCTGCCCGGGATCAGGTCGCTGCAAAATACCACGCCGTTGTCCCCGCCGATTTCGGCGTGCATCAGTCCCGGCGTATGGCCGTCGCTGAAACTGAACCGGGTGGATTCCCCCAGGCAGGGTGAATGATCGCCGGTGACCAGTTCCAGCCGCCTGCTTTTTTCCAGCAGTTCCGGCAGAAACGGGATAAACGATGCGCGATCTCTGGGATGAGGCCGGCAGGCCCGCTGCCAATGGGTCTCGCCGACGATATACCGGGCGTTGGGAAACAGCAGGCTCGGCTCAGCCCCCTCCCGGTATGCCGCCAGCAGCCCGCCGGCGTGATCGAAATGCAGGTGGCTGAGCACCACCGCATCGATATCCTCGTGCGAGTAGCCGCGTTGCTGCAAGGAGCGCAGCAGCATGTGCTCTTTTTCGACCACGCCATAGCGATCGCTTAACTTCGGTTCCAGAAATGCACCCACCCCGGTTTCGAACAGCACTGTTTTCCCGTCGATATTTTCTGCGAGCAGGCACCGGGTAGCCAGCAGGACCCGGTTCAGTTCATCCGGGGTTACCCATTTCGCCCAGACCGCACGAGCGGCATTGCCGAACATTGCCCCGCCATCCAGGTGCTGATGGTTACTCTCTATCGACCACAAATGCATGGCAGAATGCTATGCTCGTCGGCAACAGGCTGCAAGGTATTCAGTACCCGCATCGGCTTGTTGCGAGGGACGGATACCGCCGCAATATGGCGATCAACCGGCGGCGGCACCTTGAGGGAAAATGCATGAAAGGAAGAGTACTGTTATTCGGCGGCGCACGCGGCACCGGGCTGGAGATCGCAAAAATCCTGTCGGCCCAGGGCCGGCCGTTAACCGTTTTCGTTCGCCCCGGTTCCGACCGGTCGGCACTCGAATCGCTCGATGTCGAACTGGTGACCGGCAATGTACTGGATGCAGATGCCGTGACGGCCGCATTCGAGTCCGGTGAGTTCGTTGCCGCATTGAACTGCGTTGGCGGGATTCGCGGTGAGCCACGGCCGGATTATGACGGTGCGAAGAATATCGTCGATGCGACGCAGGCTGCCGGCGTACGTCGCCTGGTGATGCTGACTGCGGTCGGCGCCGGAGACAGCCGGGACGCCCTGGCGCCCAGGGCCTGGGAGGTGCTCGGGCCGGTGATCGAACTCAAGACCAAAGGCGAAGACTATCTGATCGCCAGCGGCCTGGACTACACCATACTGCGGCCGGGCGGCATGAGCTTCGATGCTGCGACCGGAACGGCACTCCTCACTGAAGATCGTACCGCGATGGGCACCATCACCCGGGCAGACCTGGCCCGGCTGGTAGTCGATTGCCTTGATGACGACACCACCGTCGGCAGGATCTTCCATGCCGTCGATCCGTCGATCAGGGATTTGCCGCCATTGCAAAGAGGCCAGGACCTGCCGGGCCGGTCTTCGTGATGCCAGCATGAGCAGATCACCCGGATCAGTGGCATTGATCGGCAACTACCTGCCGAGACAATGCGGTATTGCTACTTTCACCACCGACCTTGCCGCTGCCATCGTCGAAAACGATCCGGACATCGACTGTTTTGCCGTAGCGATGAATGATCGCCAGGAGGGCTATGAGTATCCTCCCGCAGTACGATTCCAGATCAACCAGAGCAAGCTGAATGACTACAGTCGTGCGGCCGACTACCTGAATACCAGCCATGTGGATGTCGTCTGTCTGCAGCACGAATACGGAATATTCGGCGGCCAGCGAGGCAGCTTTATCATTGAGCTCGCACGCAGCCTGCAAATGCCGCTGGTGACGACGCTGCACACATTACTGCGCGACCCGGGTCCGCTGGAGCATCGCATTGTCACCGAACTCGGCCAGTTGTCGGAAACCCTGGTGGTGATGAGCGAGCGCGGCAGGAAATTTCTTCGCGAGACCTATCGGGTGCCGGACAGCAAGATCACGCTGATCCACCACGGTATTCCCGATATCCCCTTTCTCGATCAGGATCCCTGCAGGAGCAAGTTTGTCGCAGACGACAAAATCATGATTCTGACTTTTGGGCTGCTTTCGCCGGGCAAGGGGATAGAGTACATGGTGGATGCCTTGCCCGACATTGTCCGTGCTCATCCGCAGGTACAGTATTTCGTGGTAGGTGCCACGCATCCGCATCTCAAGGCCGAAAGCGGGGAGGATTACCGGCTGAGCCTGCACCATCGGGCGGAACAGCTGGGGGTTGCCGAAAATATCATTTTCTACGATCGCTTCCTCGACCGTGACGACCTGCTGGAGATGATTCGGGCGGCAGATCTTTATGTCACCCCCTATCTCAACGAGGCACAGATCGTTTCGGGGACACTCGCTTATGCGCTCGGTGCAGGAAAAGCAGTCGTCTCCACACCTTACTGGCATGCACAGGAAATGCTGGCAGACGATCGGGGGCGGCTGGTTCCATTCAAAGATCCCCGGGCACTTGCGGCGACCGTCAACGAACTGCTGGAATGTCCCGAAGAGCGCTACGCCATGCGCACGCGCGCCTACGAATACTGCCGGCCCATGGTCATGGCCGAAATGGGGCGTCACTATCTGGAGGCCTTTACCGCCGCAAAAGCCCGGTACGTGCAGGCACCCGGGGAGCGGCCGGCTCTCGAAACGCTGGGCGAGCGCGAACCGCGGCTGCCACAGATCAATTTACAGCATGTCCGGCTGATGACAGACGGTACGGGCATGCTGCAGCATGCCAAGTACACGGTTCCGGACCGGGCTCACGGGTATTGCGTCGACGATAATGCGCGTGCGCTGATTGCCGTGAATATGGCGCAGGCGCTGGGTACCGCGGATGCACCATTGACCGAGTTGTCCGCCATATACCTCAGTTTTCTGGACGATGCATTCAATCATGACACCGGCAGGTTCAGGAATTTCATGTCCTATGACAGGAAGTGGCTCGAACAGACCGGCTCGGAGGATGCTCATGGTCGCGCCTTGTGGGCCCTGGGCGTTGTGGCCGGCCACGGGTTCAATCAGGGCCAGGTAGCCGTCGCCACCGACCTGTTCCGGGACGCGCTGCCGGCACTGGAGCATTTCCCGGATTCTCGTGCCATCGCTTTTTCCGTGCTCGGGATTCAGGCCTACCTGCTGAAAAACGGAGAGGACCACGAGGTCAGGGAGTTGATGAAAACGCTGGGCGACCGGCTTCGTAACCGCTTCAGGCAATACGCTACCGATGAGTGGTGCTGGCACGAAGAAACGCTGACCTATGACAACGGGCGTTTACCCCAGGCACTGATGGCCTGCGGCCGGGCGATCGGCGACGACGATATGGTGTCGCTCGGTCTCAGGGTTCTGACCTGGTTGAGAGATATCCAGATTGACTCCCCCGGGGGCTGGTTTTCACCGGTCGGCAATCATGGCTGGTATCCCAGGTCGGGCACCAGGGCTCAATACGATCAGCAGCCCCTGGAAGCCGCCGCCATGGTTGCTGCCTGCGCGGAAGCCCATGCCTGCACCGGAGACGATGAATGGGTCCAGCTTGCTTCCACGTGTTTCAACTGGTACCTGGGCAACAACGATCAGAGAATCAAGCTGTACGATCACACCGGTGGAGGCTGTCGCGACGGACTCCATTGTAACGGTGTCAATGAAAACCGCGGCGCGGAGTCGACGCTTTCTTACGTTCTTTCACTGCTCGATATCTACAATCTGCGCGGGCTGACAACAGGCTAGAACAGCCGCCGGCAGGCAGCCCGGGAAGATGGCGCCGGAAAATGACCGGTGAAAGCGATTCACCAATGGCCCGGGGGGTCGTTCAGCTTACCGGATGTGCCCTGAACCGGGACAGCAGATCAGGCACCGAGATGGTGGCGATTCTGCACCTTTGGTCGGCAATGCCGTAGGGCACGACCAGCGTGTCCTCATGAATCATGCTGCCGCAGGTATAAACCACGTTGGGCACGTACCCGTCGCGCTCATGCTCGTCCGGACTCAGTATCGGCTCGGGGAGCCTGCCGATCACCCTGGCCGGATTATCGAGGTCCAGAAGCTCCGCCCAGATACTGTATTTGCGCATCGGCCCGACGCCATGGAACAGTGCTATCCAGCCCTCGGGCGTCTCGACCGGCGATCCGCAGTTACCGACCTGGACGAATTCCAGGGGATGAACCGGCTCCTGCAGCAGTTGTGCATCGTTCCAGAAGCGCAGGCTGTCGGAGAACATGATGTAGTTATTGACGCCATCCTGGCGTGACAGCATCACGTACTGGCCGTTGATTTTCCTCGGAAACAGCGCCATGCCCTTGTTCTTTACGGCATTGCCGCTGAGCGTGTGGATCTTGAATGTCAGAAAGTCTGTCGTTTCGAGAATCTGCGACAGGATCACAAACCCGTTATAGGCCGTATACGTTGCATAGTAGTTGACCGACCCGTCGTCATCGACGAAGCGGACAAAACGCGCATCTTCGATACCGCCTGCCTCGTTCTCGGTAACCGGGAAAATGACCCGCTCGGAAATCTGGTGATCCGGGCGGAATATCACTTCATAGTTTGAACGGGCCAGCCACAATGCCATGTCGATGGCATGCTGTTTGTCCTTCCTGGCGAACCGGGTCTTGCGGAGGCTTTTGATCTGCAGCTCCAGCTGGTCGATGGTGAAGGTTTCATCCAGCCCCCCCAGGAGATGCTTCACGACCCGCTCACGTGCGCCGATTTCTTCCAGCTTGCGGTGGAAGTGCAGGCGGTGATACAGCGGGTCCGCATGGATTTCCGGCGTGGCGACGTACTGGCTGACGGCATCCAGGAAGATATCGCCGTTCCCGTCGATAATGCCGCTGCGAAATTCAATGGAAGAGATATGGCCTTCGCCGGTTGCCCTGAAGCTCATGATGAACCGCAGGGCGCCGTTTTCCACGCCTTCCTGGTCGGGGTGAGGCACGATGGAAGGGTTGAACAGGGCCGCGGATTCCACCGAGTACTCACAGGTCATATAGGCGCCAAGCAACAGACGCTGCTCGGTCGACAAACGGCACCGCTTTGGCACGTGCTGCGCGATGCGCTGGAAGTTTCTTTCCAGGGCGTCCCGAAAATTACGGTGACGCGCGGAAAACTCCTGGAGTACCGCTTCCAGGAGATGGCTCACGTCATCGTCGCTCAGCCCCGCGACCCGCTTGATCAGGGCTTTGATGCGCGTCTTGTCGCCGGGAATATGTGGCCTCGTGATGACTCGCGAACTCTCGGCATTCAGTAATGCCGGCTGACGCTTCACCAGTTGCTGGCGCTGTTCTTTGACTCTCATTTAATGATTGCGCATCGGCAGGATCTGGCTAACAATGACTTTCGGCAGCTGGCATAGGCCACAAGGGCACGGATTATAGCCTTGAGGTTCGCCAGAAGCATATATCCAGAATCACTATTTACAGAATTGCAGGCCCCGGGTTTTTCCATGCGTATCGCCGTTCTCAGCCCCGTTTCATGGCGCACACCGCCCCGCCATTACGGTCCATGGGAATCCGTGGTCAGTCTCCTGACCGAGGAACTGGTGCGAATGGGGCTCGATATCACCCTGTTTGCCAGCGGCGATTCACTGACCAGCGGCAAGCTGGCCGCGGTTTGTCCGCGCCCTTATTCCGAGGATCCCCTCGTCGATCCCAAGGTGGCGGAGTGCCTGCATATTTCCGCAGTCTTCGAGCGTGCCGCCGAGTTCGACCTGATTCACAATAACTTCGATTTTCTGCCCTTGACCTACTCCGGACTGGTAGAGACACCGGTTGTGACGACCATTCACGGATTCTCCTCACCGGCGATCATGCCGGTGTACCGGAAATACAATGGTCGTTGTCACTATGTCGCGATCAGTGAGGCAGACAGGTCACCGGACCTCGATTATCTCGCCACCATTCATCATGGTATCGACCTCGCGCAGTTTCCTTTCTCCGGGGAGCGCGGACAATACCTGTTGTTTTTCGGCCGGATTCATCCGGACAAGGGCGTTTACGAAGCGATCCAGGTTGCCAGGCGGGTCGGCATCAAGCTGGTGATTGCCGGCATCGTGCAGGATCAGCACTATTTCCAGACCCGGGTTGAGCCCTATCTCGACGGCACGACGGTGGAATACGTGGGGTCGGTAGGACCCAGGCGCCGCGGCGGTTTGCTCGGCCAGGCAATTGCACTGCTGCATCTGATCGGTTTCGATGAGCCGTTCGGTCTGAGCCTGGTGGAATCCATGGCCTGTGGAACGCCGGTGATTGCATTCGGTCGCGGATCGATCCCGGAAATTATCCGGCACGGTGAAACCGGTTACATCGTTGCCGATGTTGACGAGGCTGCCGAAGCGGTCGCCGATGTGCCTGCCATCAGCCGGTCGGCATGCCGGACCGACGTCGAGCAGCGCTTTTCTCATACACGTATGGCCCGGGACTACGTGGCCGCGTATCGAAAAATTCTTGGAGTGGAAACAGGCGATGAACGTCAACCCGATTGTTGAGCGCTATTCCGGCAATCCCATCCTGACCAGGGACGATGTGCCTTATCCGGTAGCAACGGTTCACAACGCCGGTGCAACCCGGTATGAGGATCGTTACGTTTTGCTGTTTCGCTCCCACCTGCATAACGGCAGATCGATTATCGGCATAGCATGGAGCGACGACGGCTATCGGTTCGAGGTGGCGCCCGAGCCATTCATGGTGCCTGCCAAAGAAGGAGTTTTCTCGATCTACGAGGAATACGGCGTCGAGGATCCGAGGATTTGCCTGATCGACGGAGCGTACTACATTACCTACAGTGCTTACTCCAGATTCGGCGTCCGTATCGGTCTGGCAAGAACCCGCGAGTTCAAAACCGTCGAACGCGTGTCGCTGATCAGCCAGGCGGATATGCGCAATGTAGTGCTGTTTCCGGAGACCTTCGATGGCCGTTATGCGCGGCTGGACAGACCCCATTCTGAAATCAACCCCTGGTGTATCTGGCTGTCATGGTCTACGGACCTTGTTCACTGGGGCGATTCCGTGCCCGTGATCCAGCCTGTAAGCTATCACTGGGACGAAATGAAAATCGGCCCGGGCGCCACGCCGATCAGGACCCCGGAAGGCTGGCTCAATATCTACCACGGCGTGTTTCCCACCATGGATGGCAGCGTGTACCGGCTGGGCGTGGCACTGCACGACCTGGCCGACCCTGCCAGGGTCATCGGCGTGGCCGACGACTGGATTCTGTCGCCGGAAGATCCCTGGGAACTGACCGGCTATGTCCACAACGTCGTTTTCACCTGCGGTGCTGTCGCAGAAAACGACGGTACCATAAAGATCTACTGGGGTGGTGCCGACAGCGTGCTATGCGTCGGCACCGCACGAATCCAGGACCTGGTCGATCTGTGCCGCAACCACTCCCGACCAGCTATGGGGTGCCGGTGTACAGTTTCTTAAGTTTCTAAAGGTATTTGCTGCATCCAGGCATTCTACGAAGGAAGGCCGGGCCCGGTGTCAGCCGTATCGGTCACTCTCCCAGGGAGTGTGCTGCTGCCGAAGATCTCGCCAATGGCGCCGGCGTACTGCTCAAAACGGTACCGGCCATCGACAACGGCGCGCTGGAGTGATCTGGCCGGTGGGGCCGGGAATCGGCAGCTTTTTCAACCGGCGGGCCGGGTTCCGGACCGGTACTGTCAGCCCAGCGAATCTCCCTGGCGGTGATCAGGCCAACGCGGGCCTGCTTCAGGCCTTGCGGCATCGTGGCATCCGTTGCCGACAGCGGGATGCGCCCACCCATCACCTCGGCATATTTTTGCGGATACAAAGGTATCTGGTCAGGCGCTGCATAACCGTGCGGGTATATGGGCAGATTCTTCGCTCCCGCATATTTGTCGGTAGCCCCGAGCGTATGCAGCATTTCGTGTGTGATGACAAAATTATTGGTTCCGGCTGCCCTGCTGCTCGCAAAAACATGGACCACCCCCAGCATGCCTTTCTGCAGTCCCAGCGAATGGGCAAGTACAGGGTTTTGTTCCGGGTCGTGATAGACGACAAACAGCTTGATATCGGGAGGCGGTCCGGGCTGATCGCTGATGATCGACCGGGCCCACCAGCGAAACCTGAGGCTCCACAATCCCACCTTGACCGGGTTTGCGGACTCGGGCGGGACGGGCGGCAGTTCTTCGATCAAACGGCCCAGTTCCAGTCGTACCGGGCGCTGCAGGGAAACGCCGTAGCGCCTGGCTTCACCGATCATGAATTGCTCGATAGAACTGAACGTATCGGGATCGAGCCGCTCAATGTAGTCAGCGGTGACATCGCTTCCGTCGCCGTTGATCGGGTAGACGGTGACCCACAACGGTTCTTGCCACGATGTCGATCGTGCCCGTGTCATGTAGCTGCTGATCACGACCATTGCCAGTATGGTGATCAGTACAAGCTGACGAAAAACCGTGAAAGCACTGCCCTTGATGGCCTGGCTCCTTGTTGCGGACGGACGACCCTACAAAATAGTGCAGTCGGCCGGCAACTGCTGTGATTCAGGTACCAATACGCCCGGGAAAAAAGATGCCGGCCCGCTGTTTTCGCAGTTCTGTCACATGGTAATAACAGGGAAGAGACTGGTAGTATCGCAGTCTCGCAATTGTCGATGAATTCGGGCTGGCGAAAATGGAGTGGGTGAAAAAATGGGTAAGATGGTTCAACTGACGACCGCAGACGGTCATGGCCTGGACGCATATCTGTCGGAGCCTGAGGGGACACCGAAAGGAGGCGTGGTCCTGGTTCAGGAGATCTTCGGCGTGACGCCGCAAATGCAGCGTTGCGCGGACCGTTATGCGCAGGCGGGTTATGCCGCAATCGTGCCTGCCGTGTTTGACCGCATCGAGCCGAACCTGCTTTATGCCTATTCCGATATCGAGCCTGCCCGGGCGGCTGCCATGTCACTGGAAGACGATCATGTCATGGCGGACATGGAGGCCGCGAGACAGGCGGTAGCGGGTGCCGGAAAAACAGCCGCAGTCGGTTATTGCTGGGGCGGCACCATGGCCTACATGGCCGCCGGCAACCCGGCATTTTCCTGCGCCGTTTCCTACTATGGCTCCAAGGTCAACCAGGTCATGAATCGGGTCACGCCGGTCATACCGCTCATGTTTCACTTCGGTGCGGATGATGCCCTGATACCCCTCGATACGGTTGCGGAGATCAGCCAGGCCCACCCGTCAGCATCTGTCCATGTATACGAGCATACCGGGCACGGTTTTTGCTGTGACGATCGTGAGGGCTACGATGCTGAATCCGCGTACTTGTCCGAGCAGCGGAGCCTGGAGTTTATTGCTGCTGCCGGTCGCTGAAGGTTGCCCGGCGGTTGCAGTCGCTTCGCATCCTGCGCCGGGGTGGGCCTGGTGTGGCCGCAGGGCAGAAATTACCCTGACGGGCGCACAGGCCATGGCGGTTCACGGCAGGACCGTGCTAGATGGCAACGGTGACCGCGTCATATTCGGCCAGCCCGAGTGACTCCTCGTTGCGGTGAACATCCGCTCCGAAGGTATCGGGGTCGCATTCGGTAATCAGTTTCACATTTGATCGCGATTCCATGATGACAAAAGCACCGCGGTCTTTGCGCGCATTCTCATAACGCTCGAGTGCTTCGGCAAGGCTCCCTGACAGATCGAAGGCACGGGCGAGAATCAGGGCGTCTTCCAGTGCCATGACCGCACCTTGTCCCAGGAACGGGCTGGTCGGATGTGCGGCATCGCCCAGCAGGGTTGCCCGGCCGAGCCCCCAGCGGGGAATCGGATTCCTGTCGAATATCCCCCATTTGTGGCACAGATCAGGTGGCGTTGCTGCCAGGATTCGCCGGGCCCTGGGTTCGAAGTCCCGGAACATCTCGACGACTTCGGATACCTCCGATTTCGCCCACCACCCTTCTTCCTGCCAGGCGTCGCTGCTGGCGACCGCGACATAGTTGAGCAGTTCGCCGTTGCGAACCCGGTAGCGTGTCAGGAAATGACCCGGGCCCAGCCATACCGCTGAATCCGGCTCAATGAGTTCCTTGTCCAGGCTGTCCATGGGTACCATGCCGCGCCACGCGACATAGCCGGTAAATCGGGGCTGCTCTTTACCAAACAGCCTGCTGCGTACGACAGAATGAATGCCGTCACATCCGATCAGCACATCGCCGGAAACGGAATGACCGTTCTCGAAACAGGCTGTGATCCGATCCGCCGTTTCCGAAAAATCGCTCAGGCCATGCGACAGGTGGATACAGTGCGGGTCATTGGCAACCACCGCATCTACCAGGGCGGTATGCAGATCAGCCCGGTGAACCTGACAATAAGGTGCACCATACCGGTTCATCTGGGTATCGCCGCGGGGAATATCCACCAGGACCCGGCCGGTCCGGTAATGCATGACCGCGCCGCGCCCCGGGATCATGGCGATGTCCCTCATCACCTCGCCCAGACCCAGGTGATTCAGCACAATCATTCCATTGGGTGCCACGGTGAGGCCGGCACCAACCTCGCCCAGTTCGGGCGCCTGCTCGAAGACCGACACTCGAAAACCGGCGCGTTGCAAAGCCAGTGCCGCAGCCAGGCCGCCGATGCCGGCGCCGGCAATCAGGATGTCCAGATCCCGGTTCACAGTTTCATCCTATGGTGCCAGTCGTTCGATGCTCCAGGCATCGTCGCCGACCCGCGTATAACGAAAACGGTCATGCAACCGGTTTTCGCGACCCTGCCAGAACTCGATCGAAGTGGGCCGTACGCGGTAACCGCCCCAGAATGACGGCAAGGGAACCTCGCCGTCGGCAAACTTCCGTTTCATTTCATCGAATTTCTGCTCCAGGATGGACCGGGACGAGATGACGTGGCTTTGCCGGGAAACCCATGCCCCCAGCTGGCTGTCCCTGGGACGGCGCATGAAATAGCGAACATTTTCCGCAGTCGACAATCGCTCCGCGATGCCGTTGATTTTTACCTGGCGATGCATTTCAGACCAGTAGAACAACAGCGATGTGCGCGGATTACCCGCCAGATCTTTTGCTTTGCTGCTTTCCAGATTGGTATAGAAAACAAAGCCGTCGTTGTCGTAGTACTTCAGCAGCACGGTTCGTAACGAAGGCTGCCCGTCCGGCGCTACGGTTGCGATGCTCATCGCATTGGCATCCATTGACTCGGCATGCGTGGCCTCTTCAAACCATTGATTGAACTGCACCAGCGGGTCAGAATCCAGATCGTCACGGCGCAGTGGTTTCATCCGGTATTCCCGGCGCAGGTCGGCAAGATCTACGTTGACATTCTTCATGACGGACTGTGTATGATGCGTCTTGTTGCCGCGCAGGTATATATGAATTGAGTAACCCTGTCACTGTTTCCGCAATCGCTGCTCCATTGGGTGGAGCAATATGGCGTCGGGGGGCGGCTGTGCTGGTAACAATCGCTGCAGCGCTGCTGGTTTCGTCCTGCGGGGATCGCCCTTCGTCCGAAGACTCCTCCGGCGCTATGGGGCAGGCGACAGTGCCAGCGCCGTCTCCGGCTCGCAGCGGAGATTCGAGCGGCAAAGCAACAGAATTCGTCGGTCGAGCGGCGTGCGAGCAGTGCCACGCGCAGCAGGCACAGCTTTGGCGCGGCTCTCATCACGATCTCGCCATGCAGGAACTTTCCGATCGGTCCGTGCTGGGTAATTTCAATAATGCGGTATTCGAGCATGCCGGGTCGACCACCCGGTTTTTCCGGAACGACGACCAATGGCTGATAGAGACCGAAGGTACGGACGGCAAGCCTGCAGAGTTCCCGGTGCGCTACACCTTCGGTGTGTATCCGTTGCAGCAGTACCTGGTTGAGTTACCCGGCGGCAAGCTCCAGGCGTTGAGCGTGGCATGGGACAGCCGGCCGAGGGACGAGGGAGGCCAGCGCTGGTTTCATGTATACGGGGACGATGACATCGACTACACGGATGTACTGCACTGGACACAGCCCAGCCAGAACTGGGAGACGATGTGTGCAGACTGTCATTCCACCGGGCTGGTCAAGCGCTACGATGTCGATCAGGATCGATTCGATACCGGCTGGCAGGAAATAGACGTTTCCTGTGAAGCCTGTCATGGCCCCGGAAAAAGCCATGTAGCATGGGCCGGGGACCCGGGCGGCTACGCAGCATCCGGCGGGACGGGCAAGGGCCTGGCAGTATCGCTGGACGAACGCAGCGGAGTGGGCTGGCGTTTCGATGACCAGGCCGACACCGCCATGCGCAGCATGCCGGGGGGTTCAGGCAGGGAAGTGACTGCCTGTGCGCCATGCCATTCACGGCGCTCCATGATAGCGGCGGAAGACAATTTCGGCGGCCGTTTTCTCGATGCCTATCTGCCGGCATCCATAGAACCGCCCCTGTACTATCTCGACGGCCAGATCCGGGACGAGGTATATGTCTACGGTTCTTTTCTGCAAAGCCGGATGCATCAACAGGGAGTGACCTGCAGCGATTGTCACGATCCGCACAGCCTGGAGCTGCGGGCGCCTGCTTCGGAAGTGTGTGCGCAGTGTCACAACAGGCAGCGCTACGCTGCGCGGGAACATACGCTGCACGCGCCGGGCTCAACCGGTGCGAGCTGCATTGAATGCCATATGCCGCCGACTACCTACATGCAGGTCGATCCGCGTCACGATCACAGTTTCCGCGTTCCAAAGCTGGAGTTCACTACCCTGTTGAACCTGCCGGATCCCTGCGCGCGCTGTCATGCCGACAGGGATGCTGGCTGGGCGCTGGACATCATGCGCGAGGCCGGCCGGGCAACGCCAAAGCAGGCATCCCGGTGGGGCGAATTACTGGCAGTGTCGGGGCTGGGCGCAGAAGATTCCGCTACGGCGCTGCTGGCGCTGATTTCCGATGAAACGGCACCGGTCATATTACGGTCGACAGCGATCAGCCGGTTGCCGATGTTGGGCGAACAAGCGCTGGAAGCCATCGGCTCAAGGTATATCGCCGCCGAACAGCCGATGCTGAGATGGGCTGTGGCGCGTGTTCTGCAAAATGCACCGGTTGCTCTGCAGGTGAAACTCGTACCGGTGTTGCTGGACGATCCGGTCAAGGCGGTTCGACTGGCCGCGGCGGTTACGCTCGCACCGGTAGGGGCGGAACTGATTTCTTTTCAGGTCCAGCAGAAACGATCCCGGGTCCTGGAGGAATACATCGCGACCCAGCTCGTCAATGCTGAACGAGCGGAATCGCATACCAATATCGCGATCGTCTATCGCCACCAGAATCGTCTGGAGGCTGCCGAGCGCGCTTATCGAACAGCTTTGCGGCTGAACCCCTTCTTCGTTCCCGCCTATGTCAACCTGGTGGATCTGTACCGGGCAACCGACCGGGATGCGGAAGGCGAAATCCTGTTGCGGCAGGCACTGACCCGTTTGCCGGAGCAGGCGTCCCTGCACCACGCCCTGGGTCTTTTATACGTGCGGCAGCAGCGCATGGCCGATGCGGAATACGAATTGGGCAAGGCGGCGAACGCCGACAATGCAGAGTTGAGTGCCGTGCTGGCCTTCGCCCTGGTTCTCGATGCGCGGGGAGCGACCGATGAAGCAGCGCAGTATCTCGATGCGGCGCGCAGCCGTTTCGGGGACGACCGTACGCTGATTGCGACCCTGCTCAACCTGTACCAGCGGTCAGGCAACGAAGCGGCCATCCGCCGTTTGCAGCAGCAGCTGATTCCCGAATCTGCAGGCTGACGACCGGGCGCATACGCCGGCCCGCAGCCGAATACACTCAGGACCGCTCAGGCCGGAACGTCATCGGGCAGCTTATCGAAATACCGACTGAATCTGCTTTGCCATGCCGTGGCAGGCGTTGGACTGTACCCGGGCAAGCAGGGGGATGGGAATGAAAATGGCGGGCAAATAGGAAGTACCTTCCGTCTCGGTGCTTATTTTTCCCGTGAGCTCCAGGTTGTCGAGATCCCAGATATTCGCTTCGTAGTCTGCTTCCTCGCTCCAGGTGGCGAGGCCGAAGCAGCCGCCGCCGCCCGGGCCGACAGCGCAGGACATCGATCCACTGGCGTCGGTGGTTTCCGTAGAGCCCACGATCCAGATGAAGTAGCGCACCCTGAATTCCTGCAGTTTCCGTATCACGGCCGGAATTCGTGCCAGTTCTCCCAGGTCGTTGATGTTGATCGGTGCGGTGCTGTTCTCGAAATACGGGTACATTCCATCGACAAACGTCGATTCCGGGACTACCTGAAAATCGACCGCGTTTTTTGCCAGGCTTTTGCCGACGCATCGGATGAATTTATGCTCGATCTCCTGGCCAATGCCGCTTCTTCTGCCCAGGACAACGATGGAATCCTGAGCGCTGATCGTTGCAGGTTTGGCGAGATGGGTATCGATGATCGTGCTGCTGCAGCCTGCAGTCAGCGTGACAAATACCGTGATCACGGCAAGGAAAAGACTGTTATTGCTTCCAGGATAACTCAATGCACTATTGCCGGCTTAGCAGTTGACGATCTCTGTCTGGCATTCCGAAGCAGATGCAGCAAGCCAGGTCGGCACTCCCTGAATTGATCTGAACCCGAGTACCAGTTTAGCACCTACATCCCGAAGGGCCAGATTAATCGCGAAGTTCAGGCCTTCTTCGTCGTTGCTGTGGAATTCGGCGGCTGTTTTTCCATAGCCGGTGATCGGCCAGTCCGCCAGCAGCGCGCCATTTCTGTCGAACAGCTTCATTTGGTATTTTACCCATGCCTCATACACGTCGATCTTGGTTTCGTCCGGCATGGCAAACTGGAACTTGACCAGTTCGGGCGAAATAATGCCGTCTATCCCGCTGTCGGGCTGGTCGAATTCCTGGATTTGTACCGTAGTCTTGAACATATGGGACAGCAGCCAGTCGAACAGCGCGGTTTGCGATGCACCAATCCCGATCGCCCAGTTGGGACGGTCGTCCGAGTTCTCCTGATACGAATAGGTGCGGAAATCCTCCGGATAGTAGATGCCCAATGTCGCCGGAATCTGCTCTGTCAAAGGGAGCGGTATTTCAGTCTCGACATCGAATATCAGCGATCTGGAGCATGCCGATACGGTGAGTAATAACACAGCCATGCAGCCTGGCCGCCACAGCAATCTGCACCATTCCGGCAGGTGGCTGCGACAGTTGCTTGATCTGTTGTTATTACGCATATTTTCCGATAGCACGGAGGGTGGCTGATCCAGTTTTAGACTGTCAGTTGCGAAAACTGTTCAATCCCACAAACGTCCCCATATTGCGATAGCTCAGTTCCCGCATCAATGCGGCAAACCGGATGCCCGTTGCCTGTTGCTGCTGGTTGGCAAACTGTACAGGGAAGCCGATGGTATGGATACGGATCTGCGGTATCCCGTTGCTGTCTTTGGGGTTCAGCCGGTCTACCACGTCCAGGACCTGCTTGACCGAATTGCCCGTGAAGTCGTCACCAAAAACATAGATGCTGATTTTTCTGTCCGGCCGGTAGTAAGTCAGGATCGCTTTGTTGATGCCCTCAACCGGACTGCTGTTGCTGAACGGGTTGAAGTTGCGCAGTCGCTCGATAATGATTTTTCTTCGCGCCGGGGTGTCCTCGATCCACCGGTTGCGATAAGTGGAAAACATGTATTGCCCCATGTCGTTCATGATCTGAATGCCTTTTACTTTCGGATAGGCATCGAGAACGCTGATTAGCTGGCTGATCACGCGGTTCCAGGCCAGGTTGAACATGCTTCCGGACGTATCGATGACGAAAATGATGTATTCGCTGTCAACCGGAATTCCGCCGACCAGATCGTTATCGGCCGTCCGGCTTTGGGCAAGCAGGCGCTGCATTTCCCTGGTGAGCTCCTGCTGGGCGAGCTTTAGCTTGTCTCTTGCCGCTTCCTCCGAAGCATTGGCCTGGATAATCCGGTTTTCGCGACTTTGCGTATCGGCGAGAATCTGAGAAAGCCGGGCGACCCGGTCATTCCAGACGGATATCTGCTCGCGTTTGGCGTTCAGGTCCCGGTTCAGTACCCGTGCCTCTCCGCGAATTTCAAACAGCTGTTTTTGCAGGTCCGCGACGACCCCTCCCAGTGATTCCGGGGTTGTTTCAAGCACTATCGGGACGCCGGGCTTCGCGATCATGAGCAGCAGGATAATCGCGCCAAACCCGCAGGTAATGACATCGAGAAATGCGATACTGAAAGCCTCGGTGTCACGTCGTGATTTTCTCATGGCCAATCCTCCGCCGGGCTCATGAATGACCCGTTGGTCCGGATGGCCAGGCGCCAGAAAGAATGGGCTGCCAGCGGGTCGCCTTCCAGGGGAGACAGTATGACATTGACAGGTACCTTTGGTGGCAATGCCTGCAGAGATTCATTGAACAGCTTCAACCGCTGCTTGCCGGAGACCCTGGACCTGGAGGTAGTCGGTTTTCTGCCCTGTGTCGGCAGCCCGTCTGTAATCAGGTAGATATTGTCCGGTGGCGGCTGCAGTTGCCGCGCTGCGAGAAAGGCATTCTCCAGGCTGGTGCCGCCACTCGGTATGGTTTGTTTCAGTGCATCGATTGCATCGTTCAGCTGGTCCAGGTCCTTGACCTCCAGCCACTGTCCCTTTGTTCCGGGGACTACCGACTCTACTTTCGTGCCAAAGGTATAGATCTGATACCTGGCCGGCAGCGGAAAACGGGCACTCAACCAGTCGGTGGTTGCAATTGCCTGCTGCCATTTTGCTGAATCGAGCTTCCGCTGGTCAGACATGTTGCGTCGCCGGATAATGTTGACGATGGTTTTGTCCAGCATACTCGCGGAACTGTCGAGCAGGATGAGAATGCGCTGGCCTCCCAGCCGCAGCCCGGTCAGGTACTGGCGCCGGCCCTGACCGGCGAAACTGCGCGTGTCCTGGCCGCTGCCGCTGGCTTCGGCCTCCAGGCTTTTCTTTTTTGCCTCCAGTTCCATGACCTGTGCCCGCAATGCATCCAGTTCATCGGTTGGTGACATTGCCTTGAGCCTGGCGAGTTTGCCCTCCGACTCCTGGACCTGTTCCTGGATGCGTCGCGCCAGTCCCTGGGCGATGACAATTTTTCGCTCCAGTTCATCGTTGGTATTGGTCAGCTCGGCAAGGCCCTTTTTTCCTTCCACGATTTCCTTTTCCAGCAGACTGACTTCGGCCGTCAGTGGTTGCACCGGCTTGTCGACCGGAATATTGGCAATATTGTGCTTGATGATCAGGAACAACAGAATTGCAGCTCCAAAACCGCATGACATGATGTCCAGAAACGAAAGGCTGAACGGTGTCAGCTTTCTACTGTGCCGGGCCATGGTTGGGAACGACGGTGATCAGTGTAAAAAAGCTGTCGCTGCCTGTTTCGATCCGGTCGCCGGTGGCGAGCTTTCGCATGGTGTCGAGCCGTTCGCCGTTGACGATGACCTGCCCGTCGCCTTCGCGACGCAGCACGGGCAGGCCGTCAACCATTGCTACCGAGCAGCTGGCGGAATCGCGGTGAGCCGGCGATACCGGTCCGTCCGGTGACAGGTAAACAGGGCCGTCTGAAAGTGCGTAGGCCGAATGATTGTGAAGCAGGTGCGAGGCAGTGGGCGGTACTTCCCGCTCTTCGGCGGCCGGCGGATGCAGCTCGGCAGACGGGGGCTGGGATGCAGCCGGCCTGGCCATGGCGGATTGCCCGGTTGCGGCGCCGGATACGCCGGACATGGACTGCTGCTGTGCGGGCGCCGGGGTCAGGCGCGTCACGTAATTGAGCGCCGGGCCGTCTGTATGTACTTCCTCGAGGTGCTGGAGTATCCCCTGAAATACACACGACTCGTCGAGCAGTATCGGTGCCGGCAGGCGGCCGGCAAACCCGGGCAGCCGGGCCAGCCGGTCGGTGACCATGCAGCTCCGGGCCGGATCCAGTCCTTTCAGGATGGCGTCATAGTGCCTGGAGAGCCGTTCCAGCATCGTCTCACGCTCGATCCGCACCTGATGCTGCGTCCCCTGGAACCGGATTTCAAAAATCGTTTCCCGCGCTGTGGCCAGTTCGTCAAGACAATGCGGCAGTTGATCGTAAAGTGCCTGCTCCGATTCCGCCTGGCGTTGTGGATCGAAACGGCATTGCCTGATCATGGTATCAGCGATGAGTTCTGCCGCAGTATCGTAAATATCGGCCAGGCCGGTCTGATCGATAATCTCCACGCCGTCCCGAACAACCTCTTCATCGACATCGATACCCGTCATGACCGCCCGGTGCAATTCGATGTCCAGATGCTGGTAATTACCCTGCCCGGCGACTGCGGAAGCTGCTGCCACGGCACTGTCGACCAGGCCGACGGCACGGAAGGGGCAGGCCTCGACGATACCCAGCAACAGCGACAGCTGGTCGGCGGAAAGACTGCCGGGAACCGAAAACACCATTTCATCCGGCATGCCGGCCTGCTTGTGAATATCCACCAGCTGTGCAAAAGCGAGATCGGCGTTGTGGCGAAACTGGCGGGTGACCGTTTGCAGGTCATTCTGATTCAGGCTGTTCCAGAACCTGTTGTACATTTTTTGCGGGTGAAGGTGCGCCTGTTGCCGCGCCTGTTCGCCGATCTGTACGGTATGATCGCTGACCACGATGTAGGCCGGGCTGCGAACGACAATTTCGCTGCCGCGCGCGACCCGCAGTTCGGCGTCATTGATTTCGATAAAAGGGATATCCATCGCAGCCTGTGCCGTCATCTGACCTGCAGATGCCGAATGAGATTGACGTCACAATAACTCTGGGTATCAAGAACCAGGCGCTCCTGCAGCAACTGCAGCTGGTGCATCAGGAACATGAGCAGGATGCTGATAATCAGGGCGATAAACGTGGAGTCGAAGGCGACTCCAAGGCTGGTGGTGACGCCGACGATATCTCCTTCTACGGCCCGGCTGGCCTGTCCGAGCGCCTCGCCGATACCGCGCACAGTACCGATAAAGCCGATCGACGGAATGGCCCAGATGATATAGCGGATCATGGACAGCTCCGAGTCCAGGCGATCCGACTCGGTTTCGCATACTTCCTTGACCGCCGAGGAAGCATTGTGAATGTTGCGCGTCGAGCCAAACCGCTGCAGAGCAGTCAGCAAGGCACGCGGCAGCAGGAATTCCCGCTCGTTATCCGGCAACGCCTGTAACGGGCGTGAATATTTTCGTGCATCCTCCGGCAGGATACTCGTTCCCGGTTTTACCTCGAGCAGGGGCTTTGCCAGCAATCGTTTTTCTTCCAGCCCGTAGCGGGCCTTCATGCCGATAATGGCCATTGCCCACACGGCAAGGATAAAACAGGTTTCCTGTTCGAAATCCTTGATGACTATGTAGATCGATCTTTCCACGACCATCGATTCTCCCGCAGCCTGTGCCTCCGCCTGCTGGGCGAGCAATACGCGGGCGTTTGGCCTAATCACGGTGACGTAAATGGCATGAATGACGATGACGGCAATGATCAGCGCGAAAAGCTGGTACAGGAAATCTGATGTCCGATCGTGTTTCATAAGCGTGCTGCAATATCTCGTGTTGAATGCCGGCCGTTAAATGTCAACGGGGAACGAAACTGAAAGATCCTCGGAAATTTTCTCTGAAGGTGTAAACGATTCCTCGGGCGCCGGTTCCGGCTCTTTGCTTTGCGACCGGCCCTGATCGGACTGACCCTGGTCCGCCTTGCCGGGGGGCGATGTCTCGCCGGCCGGGGCGCCGGGTGCCGGCTGGCCGGCGCCCGCTTCGCGGCCGTCCCCGGTGGCATCGTTTTCTGCATGGAGGCAGGCCGTGACGAGCAACAGGCCGATCAACAGTCGTTTCAGAGCATAAGTCGGCACAGAGATCACTCCAGATAACGCGCTACGCGAAAACCTACATCATCCCGCTTATCCACGCCATAGTCACGAAATGACAGGCGCAGCTCCGTGATAGAGCCATGGGCCCAGCTCGATCCCCTGATGACATGATACTGGCCATCCGGGGGGCCGAGCGGGTCGACTTCAGGAGTGGATCCGGTGGCGAAGCTGATGGAGTAGAAATCGTGTACCCATTCCGCCGTGTTGCCCCCCAGGTCGTAGAGGCCTTTGCTGTTGGGTTTGAATCGGCCCACCGGTGCGGTGGTCGCGAATCCGTCGTTGTAGGTTTCGATCACCCTGGCGATGATCCGGCTGGCCGCCTGATCGGCATAATTACCGCTTTTCGGCGTGGGCGGCATTGCATCGCCCCAGGGGAATTTCAACATCTGTCCGGTGTCCTGGTACCGGGCAGCCCACGCCCATTCCGCTTCACTGGGCAGGCGATAGCCATTGGAGCTGGCATCGAACCCGGTCACCTTGCCACGCGTCAGCGTGTAAAACGGCGGCAGCTTGTCCTGTTTGCTCAGCCAGTTGCAGTACAGTGCAGCATCGTTCCAGCTGATCTGTACCACCGGCTGATCGGGCGTGTCCAGCGGTTTGCCTCTGGCCACACCGGAAGAATGTCCGGGCTGAAACTGTTTGAACTGTTTGTTGCTGACAGCTTTGGTGGACAGATAGAAAGGCCGGGCCAGCTCAACGGTTCTGAGCGACTCGTTGGCGCGCCGGCCGGGTTCCCGTCGCGATGCGCCCATCGTAAACCGGACATTCGGCCGAAACAGTTTCAGGGTCTGCCCACCGGGTGATTGAATCACCGGTTTTACGGATTCCCGTTTGGCCTGTTGCTCCGTTTTAAGTCTGACCTGAATTTTCTGATCGATGCCGGAACGGGGGGTGATCGTGGTCCGGTAATCGATATATCCGGGTTTCGATATGCGGATACGGTGGGCCCGCGTTGTCAGTTCAATTGTCTGCGATGCCGGCCCTGCCGGTTTGCCGTCTACGTAGAGCTTAGCATCGCCAGGGTCCGCGGTAATCGTTACCCGCGACAGCTCGGGTTCGAGCTTGAGACTGACCCGCTTTTTATCGCCCGATGTCAGTGAAAAGCTTCGGCTGGCATGCCGGTATCCCTCCTTGAACAGCCGGACAGTGACCCTTTGGCCGGGTGGCAATGCCAGTTCCAGGGGTGTCTGGCCCTGGTACTCCCCATTGACCGTGACATTGGCCCGGTCAGGTGACGATGCGAGCATCAGAACTGCGTCAGCAGGGGTGAGGGTTACCTCCGGAATCGTCACCGGACTGTTGGCAGTCGTAGTCAGTTGATCGCGCCAGGCCTTGTACCCGGACGCATGGATCCGCAGCTGATGGGTGCCCTGCAGAATTTCCGCCGTCAGCGGTGTCTGCCCGACAGCTTCGTCATCGACGTAGACGGTTGCACCCGGTGGCGTCGATGAAAACGAAACGTCCGCCCAGGCCGGCGTCAGGCTTACATCCAGCGTTTGTTCGATATCTTTTCCTTCGATCCGGATGTC
>JAJRXW010000229.1 GCA_024276095.1 Gammaproteobacteria bacterium | reverse complement strand
TGGTGTTTCCGCCGGCCGGATGGACTTCGTCCCGTCGGTGGTCACCCGGACCGGGGGCGAAATCCTGTTCCACAAAGTCGCCATGCGACCGGGGAAACCGCTGCTGTTCGCGCGGCTTCCTGCCGGGCAACTGCTCTTCGGACTGCCGGGCAACCCGGTCGCAGTCGCCGTCGGCCTGCGCTTCTATGTCATTCCTGCACTGCGCGCCTTGCAGGGGCTTGCCGCCGAACGCTTCCATCCGGCTGTTTGCCTCGATGCGGTGCACAAGCGGCCCGGGCAAAGATTTTTCGCCAAGGCGGTTGCCGAAGTCGATGCAACCGGGCGCATGACCGTTCGAATCCTGCCGGGCCAGGAGTCATTCAAAATCAGCCCGCTGATCCAGGCGAACTGCTGGGCCATCGTCCCTGAAGGCAAAGAGACCGTCGATGCCGGTGAGTTGATTGAAATCGCGCCGCTTTACCCAACCGGGTTTTTGCAGCCACCGGGATAGGAGAATCAGCCGCCGGGGTACTCCTGTGCATTCGCCTCCACAAAATCGGCGATCTTGTCGAGATCGGCCCGGCTCAGCACCTGGACGGGCGCATCGGGCATCGATGTATCCGCAACTATCGCCCGCACGCTGCGGTCGGTTGCAGCCAGTATGGGCGTATCCGGGTCGCCCCTTCGGACCTCCAGCTTGGCCAGGTCCTCCCGCTTGTATCCCTCGATCAGAACCAGGTCGACTGCGCCGAAATGCGCCAGCAAATCTGCCAGTGCAGGCTCGGGCATGTTCTCAAGCTCCCGGATATGCGCCCAGCGCCTGCTCGATGCAACAATTACCTCCACGGCGCCGGCCTCGCGATGCAGGTAGCTGTCCTTGCCCGGGTGGTCGATATCGAATTCGTGATGAGCGTGTTTGACAGTAGCAATCTTCAGGCCTCTGCCTGTAAGCTTCTGTATCAGCTCAACAACCAGTGTGGTCTTACCGGAGTTTTTGAAACCTGCAATACCGAAAATACGCATCAACTGTTCCCTCATTTTCGTTTGTAGCGACACCCGCCATGTTCATTATTCTTAAATCGATTCACGTCACTGCCGTCATTCTGACCATCTCAATGTTCCTGACCCGCATCGTCTGGATGTTCCGGGGCTCAAAACATCTGCACCACCCGGTGGTACGGATACTGCCGCACGTCAACGATACGGTATTGTTTTTCAGCGCGCTGGGTACCGCCGCGCTGTTGGGGCAATACCCTTTTGTCAACAGCTGGTTGACCGCCAAGGTTTTTGCCCTGCTGGCCTACATTGCGCTCGGCAGTATTGCGCTGAAAAGCGGCCAAAGGAAAAGCCGCGCCATCATCGCCCTGGGCGGCGCACTGATCTCGTTTGGCTATATCCTGCTGGTCGCCACCTGCCACGATCCGCTGGCGTGCTTCGGCGTCAACTCCTAGGAATCCGTCCATAATCATCGAACCGGCGCACCGGCCGGCTCGGCAAGCCGAACATCGACCAGCTGCCGGACCCGGCGCAGGGTCGCTGAATCAGGATTGATCGCCAGGCCCCGGTCGGCATCCTGACTGGCGAGACTCAGTTTGCCCATACCCAGGTACGCCAGTGCGCGATTGTTGTAAGCCTGCCAGCGGCCCGCTTCCAGCGCCAAAGCGATATTGCATTCG
>JAJRXW010000228.1 GCA_024276095.1 Gammaproteobacteria bacterium | reverse complement strand
CTGGTTGCCGGCAACAGTATGGCTCAGGCCGTTCGCGAACGCGTACAGGAGATTGCCGTACTCAAGGCGCTCGGATTCACCCACAGCGCCGTGCTGTTCATGGTGCTTGCATAATCGCTGCTGCTGGCATGCCTCGGCGGCTTCGCCGGGCTGGCGATCAGCTGGCTGATGATCTACATCATGGGCGATCCGACCAATGGCACCCTGCCGGTATTCTTTTTCCCTGCCAGGGATGTCGCGCTGGGCGTCCTGCTGGCAATTCTGACCGGCATTGCAGCGGGCATCATGCCTGCCATCAAGGCCCAGAAGCTGCAGATTGCCGACGGGCTGAGGAGATAATCCGGTGGTTGGTTTGATGAACTGGTTGTCGCAGGTGATCGCCGTTACCGGGTTCGGCATTCGCACCCTGCCGCAACGGCGTGGCGCGGCCGCGGCCGCTGCATTCGGAATTGCCGGCGTTGTCGCCGTCATGGTCAGCGTATTGTCGATCGCAAACGGCGTCAACCAGACCATGGACAATTCCATCTCCTCCCGTAATGCCATGGTACTGCGATCCGGCTCGGACACTGAAATGACCAGCGGCTTCGACAACGACACCGCGAACATCGTGGCCGAGGCTCCCGGTATCGCGCGAAACGAGCGCGGGCCGATCGCCTCTCCGGAACTGTTCGTCGTGATCGACATGACCAAGCGTTCGAACAATTCCGATGCCAATGTCCCGCTGCGCGGCATTGGCCCGGCTGCCTACGATGTACGCGAAAACTTCCGGCTGCTGGAAGGCCGCAAGTTCGAGTGGGGGCGCAATGAGGCCATCGTCGGCGTTGCCGCCAAACGCGAATTTATTGGTCTCGATGTCGGGCAAAGCATTACCGTCGGCAGCGAACCCTGGGAAATCGTCGGCATTTTCGAAACCGGCGGCGGTGTCGCAGAAGGCGAGGTCTGGGGCGATGCGGCGGTTCTTCAGCCGGCCTATCGGCGCGGTAATTTCTATCAGTCGGTCATCGTCAGGCTCAACTCGGAAAATTCCTTTACCGAGTTCAAGGATTCATTGACGACCGACCCGCGGGTCAACGTCAAGGTGATTCGCGAGTCCGAGTATTACGCGGGGCAAACCGAAATACTGACAGCCGTCATTACCGGGCTGGGCACTTTGATCGCCGTCATCATGGGCCTGGGCGCCATGTTCGGGGCACTCAACACCATGTATGCCACCGTGTCGGCAAGAACGCGGGAAATTGCGACCCTCAGGGCACTGGGCTTCAAAACCAGCCCGGTGATCATTTCCATTCTGATGGAGTCTCTTCTGCTGGCGCTGATCGGCGGTATTGCGGGCGGTGCAGTGGCCTACTTTGCGTTCGACGGCTTTGAAGCGGCAACCCTGAACTGGTCGAGTTTCTCGCAAATTGCCTTCTCGTTCCGGGTATCCGGAGCACTGCTGACGCAAGGCATCCTGTTTGCCGCCCTGATCGGCCTTTTGGGCGGGTTGTTTCCGGCCATTCGAGCCGCGCGGCTGCCGGTAGCTACCGCACTGCGGGAGCTGTAGGCAGCCTGCACTGCTTCCTGCCCCCGGCATTGCTATACTTTGGCCTGTGCTGACTGGAGATCAGGTATGTCTGCGAATGCTGAATCGATGGAAAAAGCGGGCCTGGATATCCGGCCAATGACCGGTGCCCTGGGGTGTGAAATTTTCGGGGTGAACCTGGCCAGGCTCAGCGACGCCGAGTTCGCTGCAATCTACCAGGCGTTCCTCGACTATTCGGTACTGGCATTTCGCGACCAGGAGCTGACACAGGCCGATCTTGCCGATTACGGCCTGCGTTTCGGCAAGCTCGAAGATGAGCCGTTTATTCCCAACCGGGCCGAGCACCCCGGTGTGTATCGCATGACGGGTGCCGGCGGCAGCAAACTTTCGACCCAATACCTCGACTGGCACATGGATCACAGCTACCAGCAGAATCCGAGCCTGGGCGCAATACTCTATGCCGTCGATATTCCCGAAACCGGCGGGGATACGCTGTTCTCGAGCAACTACCTCGCATTCGAGGCATTATCGGCACCCATGCAGGAGTTCGTATCCGGCCTGACGGCCGTCCATGACGTCCTCGAATACGGCCTGCGATCAGGCCACCTCTCCATCAGGACACCCGAGCAAATTCAGCACCTGGCGAAAGTTCGGGAAAAACGGCCCCGGATCGAGCACCCGCTGGTCTGCACCCATCCCGAGACAGGCAGGAAAATCCTCTACATCAACGATGCCTGGACCTGCTCGATCAAGGAACTGAACCGGATCGAAAGTAATGCCCTGCTGGACATGCTGAACAGACATGCGCTGCACGACCGGTTCAAATGCCGCGTACGCTGGCAGCCGAAATCCGTCGTCATGTGGGACAACCGATGCGTCCAGCACAGTCCGATCTGCGATTATTCCGAGCGGCGGGAACTGCTGCGGGTCGCAATTCACAGCGACTGGGTGCCTTCTTAAGGCCTGCGATGCCGGGGAAGCCTGAACCACGCCGGGTGGCAGTTCGGGTAACGAACCGCGGTTAGCTATCCATGCATCCGGTTTACAGGTAGTAGATCAGCACATAGCAACTCAGCAGCACGGCAATCCAGATCGCCGTGGTACCGATCGGCCAGGATCGGGCGAAAACCCCTTCACCGCCCCACAGGCGATGAACCCACGCCTGGATCGTGTCCAATCGCCGCCGTGTATGGCGTTCAACAGCGCCTTTACCCGCCGCGGCGATCGCGAAAAATCCGGCACCCAGGCGCGGGAAACAGGCCCGCCACAACCAATCGACATCCAGCGTAATGGTCAACGTGCGTTTCATCGCGGGCAACAGCAGGAAAAAAGCCAGCCCCGAGAACAGCAGCAGTTGCAGGTAAAAAAGCACCTTGCCGGGTGAATAGGCATCGTAGTCGACCGGAAACGGCAACAGCCGGTACAGGGGTTGCGGGAAAACACCCAGAAAAATACACAATCCTGCGAACAGAACCATCGCTGCAGCCATATTCCACGGCGCGTCCTTGGGCCTGAGCCCCGAGTCCTTCTGGAAAAACACAAACCATGGAAACTTGATGCCGGCGTGCAAAAACACACCTGCCGACGCCGCTGCCAACAGGAAATAGACAACGGCAAGCCCCTCAGTCATGGCGGCTTCCGAGATGAGCGACTTGGTAGTAAAGCCGGAGGTCAGCGGAAAGCTCGAAATTGACAGCGCGCCGATCACTCCACACAGGCATGTCAACGGCATGGTGCGAAACAGCCCGCCGAGGTCCGTACACTTGCGTTTTCCGGTGCGATACAGCACCACCCCGGCAGACATGAACAGCAGCCCTTTGTAGACAATATGCGCAAACGCATGGGCGGCCGCCCCGTTTAGCGCCAGCTGCGTTCCGATACCGATTGCGCAGACCATAAAACCGACCTGGTTAACGATCGAATAGGCCAGGATGCGCCGGGCATCATTCTCCAGCAACGCGTAGATAATGCCGTAGAACACCATGTAAAGACCGACGCCAATCAACACGGGCTCCCCGGGGAACAGCAGAATCAAGGCAAGCACTGCGGCCTTGGTCGTGAATGCCGACAGAAACACCGCACCCGTTGCAGTAGCCTCCGGATAGGCATCCGCAAGCCAGGCGGAAACCGGCGGCGCCGCCGTGTTGACCAGCACGCCTGTGAGAATCATCCAGGTAGCGAAATCGGTCGCCCGCATCGCCTGAACATCGATGGAGCCGGTCTGAACCGTGACGCCGACGATGCCCACCATGAGAATGACGCCCCCAATCACGTGCATGAGGGCATACCGCATACCCGCCCGCCTCGCCATGGGCGTATCGCCACACCACACGATGACCGTTGAGAAAATCGCCATCGCCTCCCAGAAAACAAACAACGTAATGAGATCGCCTGCAAACGCGACCCCAATGGCGCCGCCGGCATAGGCATAAGATGCGGCCAGTTCCAGACCACGAGCCTGCCTGAACGCATACAGGCTGCCGACACCGATCATCAGCGCAAAAACCGTCGCAAACAGGCGTCGTACCGGGCTCCCCTCAACAGGCTCAATCTGAAAATCGAGGAAGTTTATCGTCATCATGACGCCGTCGGGAACCTGCCAGACCGCCCACAGCGTGCCAAGCGATGTGACGAGTAACACAGCCGCGCGCGGAAATCCCCGCGTGACACCGATCAGCAGGGCGCCAAGCAGCGGAACAAGTGCAGGGGGCCACATATCAATCATCGTAGAAGTGCTCATCGCGTTTCAGAAAGCGGCCCAGGACCTTCGCAACCAGAACCATCGCGACACAGACCAGGAAGCCGAAGGCAGCACCAAAACCAAACCAGCCATCCACGCCGAAATAGCCTTTCACCTTGATGACGATCTGCATCAGGACCGTCAAGGCAAGCACACCACTGAATACGATCCAGAGCCAGCGGATCGTCCGCGGCCGAACCAGCCAATGCTCTTTGTTTGGTGAATGACTCATGGTGAACGGCTCATGGTGAACGAACGAACAGCTGGGTGGCGAGCAGCATCGCCGGTTTGTTGTACAGGAAAAGCACCACCACCATTGCGGCACTGATCATGGTAGCCGCTACAACAGGCAGGGGAGCTTCGCGCTGGTCACTGGCAAGCGGCAGGTCCGCGGGCGACAACCAGACCGAGTAGAGAATCGGCAGGAAATAGGCGGCGTTGAGTGCCGTACTGGCGATAATCGTGAATACCGCAACGTAGTTATCGGCCTGGAACGCTCCGCCCAGGATATACCATTTCGAGATGAACCCGCCGGTGGGCGGCAGACCAATCATGCTCAAGGCGCCAATGGTAAAAGCCGTCATTGTCCATGGCATGCGCCGTCCTATGCCGTTGAGTTCGTGAAGCTCGGTCTTTTTTGCTGCCGTGTAAATGGCCCCGGCGACAAAAAACAGCGTAATCTTGCCAAAGGCATGGGCAACCATATGAATGACCGCACCGATACCTGCAAGCGGTTGTAATATAACCGCGGCCATAACAACGTAAGACAATTGGGAAATCGTCGAATAAGCCAGCAGGCGCTTGAGATTGGTTTGCCGAAATGCAATGACGCTGCCCGCGATTACGGTGAACGCTGCAGCATAGAGCAACCAGGATGTGCTCGGCTCGGCAATCAATACATCGACTCCGAAGATATAGATAACGATCTTCAGGATCGCAAATACCCCGGCTTTCACGACCGCCACGGCGTGCAACAGGGCACTGACCGGCGTCGGCGCCACCATGGCGGCGGGCAGCCACCGGTGTACGGGCATTATGGCCGCTTTGCCGATGCCAAAAGCAAATAGCCCGAGCAAAAGTCCGACCGCCGGGCCGGTCAACTTTCCGGCCAGGATGCCGTTTGGGGTAAACGTGATACTGCCCGCCGCGTGATATGTCCAGATGATGGCCGGCAGAAACAGTCCAATGGATGTGGCAAGCAGAACGCCAAGATACACGCGTGCCGATGCTACGCTCTTCGCGTCACCCTTGTGCGCCACCAGTGGATAGGTAGAAAGCGTCAACACCTCATAGAAAATGAACAGCGTCAACAGATTGCCGGCAAATGCCACGCCCATCGTGGCCGACAACGCTACTGCAAAGAACACGTAAAACCGGGTTTGATGTT
>JAJRXW010000019.1 GCA_024276095.1 Gammaproteobacteria bacterium | reverse complement strand
GTAGCGGGTCGCTCGTTCCGGGACCCGCCGTGAACCCGTCCATGGGGGCTTGCGTCCCGCGTCCATGCGGGACACAGTCCCGGAACGAGCGACCCGCTACCCCGGCCCGGTGTCACGCTCAGGCCCTGCCTTCAGCCGGCGGATTCCAGCCCGAACAGGCGTTCGGTGTTGGCAGTGGCTGCACGGGCGATCGTATCGGCAGGCTTGCCCATATGCCGGGCGACGGCCTCCAGGATATGCGGCAATAACTCGGGCAGGTTTCTGCGCCCGGACGGTGGATTTTCCAGGTCTCTCGGTAACAGATAGGGGGCATCCGTTTCCAGCATGATCCGGTCCAGGGGGATGTGGGGCACGGCCCGTTGCAGTTCACCGCCGCGTCGCTCGTCGCATATCCAGCCCGTTACCCCGATATAAAGGCCGAGGTCCAGGTACGCCTCAAGTTCCGCCTTGCCGCCGGTAAAACAGTGCGCGACTCCGCCGGGAATGTCATCGATATATCGTTTGAGTACTCCCAGGAAAGCCTCGTGTGCATCGCGCTGGTGCAGAAAAACCGGTTTTCCGGATTCGCGTGCGATCTGCAGCTGTGCTTCGAAGGCGGCCAGTTGTGCCTCGACCGGAGAGAAGTTCCGGAAATAGTCAAGGCCGCATTCACCGATAGCCACAATCGCATCCTCGCCTGCCAGTTTGCGGATCAACGTATCGGCGTGGCGGTGATATTCGTCGGCGTGATGGGGGTGAACGCCCGCCGTCGCGTACAGTATTCCTGAATACCTCCGCGCAAGGGCCAAAGCCTGCCGGCTTCCCGTCGAACTCGCGCCGGTGACGACGATGCGCCGGACACCGGCATCGACTGCTCGTTGAATGATATCGGCCCGGTCGGTGTCGAAACTGTCATGAGTCAGGTTGGCGCCGATGTCGATCAGCTCATGCATTCGATCTAGCCGTCCGATTGCCATGAAAACAGAACTGCGCCGAGAGCCAGGCAGACGGCGGTGATCAGCCCCAGGAATATCATCTGGGGCATGATCTCGGCAAACCCGGCCCCATCGAGCATGATGGCGCGTGCGGCACTGAGGATATGTGTCAGCGGAAATATTTTCGCAATACCCAACACCCAGGAAGGCGACCCTTCCAGCGAAAACCACACGCCTGACAAAATCATCATCGGCCAGGTCACCATGTTCAGCACCCCGCCGGCAAACTCTTCGCTGCTGATCCGCGCTGCGACCAGCAGACCCATGGAGATCAGCGAGATTGTTCCCAAGGCGGCGACAATAAACAGATTGATGTAACTGCCCTGCATCATCGTATCGAGGAAAAAGCTCGTGCCTGCATAGACAAAAACAGTGATCGCCAGAACCAGTATCAGCCGTGACAACACCTGCGCAAGGACAAATTCGAACGGACGCAGCGGGGTAGCCTGGAGCCTTTTCAGGAACCCGTCCTTTCGGTATCGGACGACGACATAGCCCACGCCGAACAGCGAACCGAACATCATGTTCATGCCAAGAATACCGGGCAGGAGCCAGTCTACATAGCGTATCGGTTTACCCTGTACAACCTGCTTTTCGAAACCTTCATCCGATGAATTCAGCAACAACCGTTCGACAATATACCCTTTGGGGCTTTCTTCATTGATCCAGTAGCGGGGCCGTGTGCCAAGCCTGATGACAAGGTCCAGCTGATGGCGCATGACCTTTCCCAGCGCCTCTTGTTCATCCGCATAGTCTATGAAATCGATGTAGCGGGTATCCAGGAACGGATAAGCGGCTGATTCCGTGGCAGTGTCCTGGGCATGAAGAACGCCGACCTTGAACTGCGCCCGGTCATCGCCGGAAAAAATGAATGCCATGCCGAATACCAGCAGAAATGGCAGCATGATGTTCCAGCCGAAGGAAGATTTGTCTCTGATGAATTCGATATTTCTGGCGTGCAGAATTGCAAGTATTCTGCCGATCATGCCCGCAGATCCTTTCCGGTCAGGTCCAGGAACAGGTCCTCAAGGTTAAAAGGACGAATTCGCAACTGGCCCAACGGAATATTCTCGCCCGTCAGATAACCGATGGCTCCCTGCACATCCGCCGTATACATCTCGATGGTGCCGTTATGCCTGACGGTGCGAAAGGGAGCCGATGAAATATCGCCGGGCACCTCGGAAGCGGGGATCTGCAGTATCACCTCGTTGTAATGGGCGTGCAGCAGGGCATCGGGAGATCCCTGGGCAATAATCCGGCCCTTGTCCATGATCGCGATCTCGTCGCACAACACGTAGGCTTCATCCATGTAATGCGTGGTCAGCATGATGGTTTTGCCACGCGACTTGATGCGCTCGATCAGTGCCCAGAAATTTCGTCGTGCCTGCGGGTCCAGGCCGGTTGTCGGCTCGTCGAGAAACAGTATGTCGGGGTTGTTGACCAGTGCGATGGCCAGCAGGAGTCGCTGGAACTGCCCGCCGGAGAGTTTCCTGGTGTCCCTGTCAAGCAGGTCCCGCAGGGAGCATTCTTCGATAACCTCCTCGAGTGGCGCATGACGTGAATACAGGTCATGAAACATTTTCAGCGTTTCCCCGACGGTGAGAAACTGCTGCAATGAGGTACTCTGAAACTGGATGCCGGCCTCGTTATGAAACCGTTCGCCGGCAATTTCCCCCTTGTAGCGAATTTCTACGGACGTTGCCCGGGTGACCCCTTCGATGATTTCGACGGTCGTCGTTTTACCGGCTCCGTTCGGGCCAAGCACGCCAAAGCAGGTTCCGGCTGTCAGGCTGAAACTGATTCCCCTGACGGCTTCGACGCCAGGGTAGGTTTTTACCAGGTCAATGACTTCCAGGATAGGCGACATGGCGGCATCGTAATTCAGGTTGCCGCTCAGGAATCGGCATCGGCCAGCTGTCTCAGCACATAATGCAAAATACCGCCGTGCATGAAGTAATCGCGTTCCTTGGGGGTGTCGATACGCACACGCGCAGTGAATGTCGTGACCGCACCGTTCGCATCCGTTGCGGTCACGGTCACCGAGTCGGCCCTGCCGCCGTCGAGCCCGGTCACGTCGAAAGTCTCGTCGCCCTTGATGCCCAGCGAAGCGGCGTTCTCACTGGCTTCGAACTGCAGCGGCAAAACGCCCATGCCAATCAGGTTGGATCGGTGTATTCGCTCATAGCTCTCGGCGAGCACGGCACGGACGCCCAGCAGCTTGGTGCCCTTGGCGGCCCAGTCACGCGAAGATCCTGTGCCGTATTCCTTGCCGCCAATGACCATCAGCGGGGTCGATTCCTGTGCGTAGCGCATCGATGCATCGAATATCGACATTTGTTCGCCACTGGGGATATGGCGCGTCCAGCCGCCTTCGGTCCCGGGTGCAAGCTGGTTGCGCAGGCGAATATTGGCAAAGGTGCCGCGCATCATGACTTCATGATTGCCCCTTCGGGAGCCGTATGAGTTGAAATCTCCCGGTGCAACACCGTGGTCGACAAGATACTGCCCGGCCGGGCTGTCAGCCCCGATGCTGCCTGCCGGCGAAATGTGGTCCGTGGTGACGCTGTCCCCGAGCAAGGCCAGCAGCCGGGCGCCGGAAATATCCTCAACCGGCGTCAGGTCGCGTGACATCCCTTCGAAATAGGGCGGATTACGCACGTAGGTCGATGACAGGTTCCAAGGATACAGTTGCTCATCGGAGACCTCGAGCTGATTCCAGTTGTCATCGCCGTCGAAAACGCTGGAATAACTGCTGCTGAACATATCCGAGTTGATCGTTGCAGCGATCACTTCCTGCACTTCGGACTGGGACGGCCAGATATCTTTGAGATAGACCGGCTTGCCATCGGTATCTTCACCCAGTGAATCATTGTTGAGATCGACGCTCATGGAGCCGGCCAGCGCATAGGCAACGACCAGCGGCGGTGAGGCCAGAAAGTTCATCTGCACCAGCGGATGGATGCGCCCCTCGAAATTCCGGTTGCCCGAAAGTACGGAGCAACCCAGCAGCTCGTGTTCCTCCACCGCTTTGCTGATCGACGGGTGCAATGGTCCCGAGTTGCCGATACAGGTGGTGCAGCCAAAGCCGACCACATCGAAGCCAAGCGCTTCCAGGTCGGGCAACAGCCCGGCTTTCTCAAGGTAATTGCTGACCACGCGCGATCCCGGCGCCAGGCTCGTTTTTACCCAGGGCTTCGAGCGCAGGCCAAGGCGAACGGCATTTCTTGCCAGCAGGCCGGAAGCCACCATTACGGCGGGATTTGAAGTGTTGGTACAGCTGGTAATTGCCGCGATCAGCACGGCGCCGTCGGCAATCCGGAAATCATGGCCGTTTTTTGTCACCCCGGCGCTGCGATCCGCCTCACCACCCCGACGTCCGGTCACGCCGGTTTTCAGGTCGGCATAGGCAGAGGCGGCAAGCCGCAGCGGAATGCGGTCCTGCGGTCGTTTCGGCCCCGCCAGGCTCGGCTCGACCTCGGCCAGGTCCAGTTCCACGACATCGCTGAACAGGGGATCCTGTTGCCCGTCTTCGCGCCACATTCCCTGGGCCCGTGCATAGGCTTCTATCAACGCAATATGCGCAGGCTCGCGGCCGGACAGTTGCAGGTAACGAATGGTTTCTCTGTCAATCGGAAAAATGCCGCAGGTACTGCCAAACTCCGGCGCCATGTTGCTCAGGGTTGCCCGGTCGGACAGCGGCAGATTTGACAGGCCCTCACCGAAAAACTCGACAAACTTTCCGACTACGCCTTTTTCGCGCAGAATTTCGGTGACTGTAAGCACGAGATCCGTGGCGGTCGTTCCGGCCGGCAGAGACCCGGTCAGCCTGAAGCCAACGACCTGCGGAATCAGCATGGTAATCGGCTGGCCAAGCATGGCGGCTTCGGCCTCGATTCCGCCGACTCCCCAGCCGAGCACGCCCAGCCCGTTCACCATTGTCGTATGCGAATCAGTACCCACCAGGGTATCCGGATAAGCGAGCTGGCTGCCGTTACATTGCGAGTCAAAAACCACCCGCGCAAGATATTCGATGTTTACCTGGTGCACGATGCCGGTGTTGGGCGGAACGACCTTGAAATTACGGAAGGCATTCTGGCCCCAGCGCAGGAACGAATAACGCTCCTGGTTACGGCTGAATTCAATGGCGGTATTTTCCCTGAGTGCTGTCGGCGTGCCGTAATGATCGACCTGTACTGAATGATCGATCACCATTTCGGCAGGGGAGAGGGGATTAATCGAGTCTGCACTGCCGCCGAGCTTCACGACGGCTTCGCGCATGGCGGCTAGATCCACGATCGCCGGTACGCCGGTAAAATCCTGCAGAATTACGCGGGCGGGTGTAAATGAAATCTCATGCGTGGGCGCCGCCTTGGGATCCCAGTGAGCCAGCGCATGGATATCGTCCTCGCTGACATCGTCGCTGCCGGCATGACGCAACAGGTTTTCGAGCAGCACTTTGAGCGAGTAGGGCAAGCGGTCAACATGCCCGTCCGATACCGCTTTGAGGCTGTATATTTCGTAGTTCCTGCCCGCAACGGACAGGACTGTTTTTGCGTCAATCGTTTGCGCCATTGAATATCTCCGATCGAAAGGCCGTGGAGCGGGTTTTTGAGAACCGCCCGCTGATGCGTTGGCAGAAGCAGCCCGGAATTATAACGAATCGTGGCCGATTACGCAGTCGCCGCGGTGGCAATCGGCGGCATGTGTGCCGCCGCCGCGGAGGTTGTTTCAATGGTCCCTCCGCCAAGGCATTGGGCACCGTCGTAGAAAACGACATACTGGCCGGGTGTAACCGCCCACTGCGGGCGCTCGAATATCATGTCGATACAGCCGTCTGCCCGGCAGCTGATGCTGCAGGGTTCGTCCGGCTGGCGGTAGCGGGTCCTGGCGGTACAGCGCATTGTTTTGCCGGCGGCCAGGGCATCCGGTTCCCGAGTCACCCAGCAAATATTCCGGGTGGTCAGTGCCTGTGACCACAGCAGCGGATGATCGCGCCCCTGGACCACGACCAGACGATTGCGCTCATGATCCTTGCCAGCGACATACCATGGCTCATCCGAGCCGTCGGCCTGGCCCCCGATTCCCAGTCCCTGGCGCTGGCCCAGCGTGTAGTACACCAGCCCCGGATGCCGGCCAACCAACCGGCCGTCCGGTGTGCAGATTTCACCCGGTCGTTCCGGGATATAACGGCTCAGAAAGCTGCGGAACGGGCGCTCGCCGATAAAACAGATACCGGTACTGTCCCGCCTGGAGTAATTGGCCAGCCCGGCGTCGTTGGCCAGTTTGCGTACCTCGGGCTTGGTGAACTCACCGAGCGGAAACAGCGTGTTGGCGAACGCCGTACCGGGGACCGCGTGCAGGAAATAGCTCTGGTCCTTGTTGGCATCCACTCCCTTGAACAGCCGGGGGCTACCCTCATGATCCAGTCGGGCGTAATGTCCGGTTGCGAGCCAGCTGGCGCCCAGACGCCGCGAATAGTCGGCAAAGACGCCAAACTTGATATGCCGGTTACAGAGCACATCGGGATTGGGCGTTCGGCCTGCCTCGTATTCCCGCAGGAAGCCCGCGAACACCTGCTCACGGTATTCCCGCGAGAAATTGACACGATGAAGCGGTATTTCGAGATCCTCGCAGACCTGTTTCGCGTCCTGGTAGTCGGCCGCAGCAGTGCAATAGCCGTCGCTGTCTTCCCAGTTGGTCATGTGCAGGCCCTGGACAGTGTAGCCCTGCCGCAGCAAAAGCAGTGCAGCAACAGCGGAATCCACACCGCCGGACATGCCGACAATTACAGAACGTTCTGTCATGCGGGATATTGTACGGAAACGGCAGGTCTATGCCAGATTCATGCCGGACCGGATTTTTACCGGACCAGGTTCGTACCGGTTGCTAGAGGACGGCTGCCCGGAGTGCCAGCTTTTCGATACTCAGTTCCTGGATCAGGTCCTGGGGGTACCGGATATTAGCCAGGTAATCATCGATGGATCTCAGAACCACGGTGCTTCGTAACCTGGCCTGCCGGGCGATCAACTGGTCTTTGGTGAGCCAGAATGCCCGTATGATTCCGTCATCCAGCGGCTGGTCCGGTTGATGGCGAGTGCAGTGGCCGCAAAACGTCACGCGCAGGTACTGTTTGCCTGCCGATGAATGTGGGCAAAGGTAGATTCCGGTGATTGCTTCCGGTTCGAAGCGCCAGGCGGTTTCCTCGAAAGTCTCCCTGATGACTGCGTCGACAAGACTCTCGCCGTGCTCGACGTGTCCGGCCGGCTGGTTGATGACTTTCCGGCCATGCACGATTTCTTCTACAACCAGAAAACGGTGATTTTTCTCCACCAGCGCGGCGACGGTCAGTTCCGTATTCGCCAACAGTCTGTTTGCCTTAAGCATTTTGGCACGATTCCCGATTGCTCAGACCCGGAGTTCTCTCAGTTCCTGCTCGGTTTCCGAGGCTGCCCAGATTTCGTCAAACTGCGCGAGGTAGCGTTGTGCAACTGCGCGCTCGTAAGTATCTGCGATACCTTCCCAGCGGGTCGAGTCCACTCGATACAGCAGGGCCGTGTCGTCGGCGATCAGGTAGGCCTCGCGATGATCCTTGTAGTCCTCATGGACATTTCGAAATTCTATGGAAGAGTTCAGGCGGCGGCCGACCGCAACGAAGCGGTTTCCGTTGCGTGATGCGCGATAAGGATCTGAAATGAGAACGCGGATTCGGGCATATCGCTTCGACAGCACCAGGCGCTTTGCGACATCGAGAAAATCGTCGTGGTCATACAGTCCGGGCTCCAGATCCAGTGTATAGATCGAGAGGGTGCGCTTTGCCACATTGGCAATCTCGGCAGCAGCAGCGCGAGTTTCCTCGAAAGAGGAAAGCACCCATCGTCGCCCTTGCGTGCGTTCGTCCTGCATTATTCTGAATACCTTGTTCCCCGTAATCCCTGGTTCCCAATGGTCTGAATCGGGGCTCGGTGAGTTTACGGCAGCTGCCTTATGGGAAGTGACGACATGTGTCACGTTTTGCCTGCAAGTTGGCCGCCGAAGTACCGTAATGGCGGGTATTCGCCGCGGATTGTCGGCAGCACTTACCATAATCCACTCAGGCAGGGGGGTTCTGTTCGACCAGCTCCATGGCCAGCCTGGTGGCAAGACCCGTATATTGCTCCGGAACCAGTTCCCGCAATCGGGCGATGGCATCTTCCGGCAGGTCAAGCGTGCCGAGAAATACGCTGATCTCCTGACGGCCTGCACCCGCACCGCGGGTCAGTGTTTTGAGCTGTTCATAGGCATCGGCATGACCGTAGCGCCTCATCACCGTCTGTATGGCTTCTCCCAGAACTTCCCAGCTGCTTTCCAGCTCCGCGCCAATCCGGCGTTCATCAGGCTCTAATTTTTCCAGACCGGCAAGCATGGATTCCCATGCCAGCAGTCCATGGGTTATTGCAACGCCGAGGTTTCGCTGCACGGTCGAATCGCTGAGATCCCGTTGCCATCTGGATATCGGCAGCTTGGCGGAAAAGTGCCCGAGCAATGCATTGGCGATTCCAAGGTTGCCTTCGCAGTTTTCGAAATCGATAGGGTTCACCTTGTGGGGCATGGTGGACGATCCGACTTCCCCTTCCTTTTGCTTCTGGCGAAACGTACCGATGGAGATATAGCTCCAGAAATCACGGCTCGCATCGAGCACGATGGTGTTGATCCGTGCCAGGCAATCACAGTATTCCGCAACCCAGTCATGAGGCTCGATCTGGGTTGTATACGGATTCCAGCTCAGGCCGAGCGACTCGATAAAGCCGCAGCTCAATGCAGGCCAGTCCACCTCGGGATAGGCAATGACATGGGCATTGAAGTTGCCGACGGCGCCGTTGATCTTGGCCAGCACCGGTATCTCTTCGAACAGCTTCATCTGGCGTTCCAGGCGCCAGACGAAATTGGCCAGTTCCTTTCCGAGCGTGGTCGGACTCGCGGGCTGGCCGTGTGTTCTGGCGAGCATGGATATCCCGGCTGTGGTTTGCGAAAGTTTCCGGAGGCTGGCGCACAGTTGCCTGAGCTGCGGCAGAATATGCTGGTCACGTGCTCTGGAGAGCATCAGTGCATAGGAAATATTGTTGATATCCTCCGAAGTGCAGCCGAAATGAACGAAGGATTTGACCCCGGCAAGATCTGCGTGACCATCCATCAAATCGGCAATGAAATACTCCACGGCTTTGACGTCGTGGTTTGTTGTCTGTTCGATTTCCTTGACCCGCCGGGCATC
>JAJRXW010000227.1 GCA_024276095.1 Gammaproteobacteria bacterium | reverse complement strand
CCAGGAGATCAAGATGAATCGAATCGTGTCACTGCTCGCTGTCGTGTGTATCAGCCTGCTCACAAATATCGGCCCGGTATATGCGTAATCAGCGCAACAAACCGTGCTGATCACGGGTGCAAACCGGGGCATCGGTTTCGAATTCGTCAAGCAATATACGGACAAGGGCTACCGGGTGATAGCCACTTGCCGCAACCCCAACACCGCCGCTGAACTCAACGCGTTCGCCGAATCGCACCCCGGTGTCACCGTCGAGCGCCTCGACCTGGTCGATCTCGAGGGCATCGACGCGCTGGCGGAAAAATATGCCGGCCAGCCGATCGACGTGCTCGTCAACAATGCCGCACTGATGCGCGGCCCCGACAAGGGACAGACCTTCGGCACCATGGACTACGAATGGTTCGACCAATGGTTCCATACCAATGCACGAGGCCCGCTGAAGGTCACCGAAGCATTCTGGCCAAACCTCGTCGCCGCCGACAACGGCATCGTCGCCTCTTTGACCACCGGCCAGGGGCGCCACGGCATCCCGGTACTGGGCTTCGCATACTACAAGGCCAGTAAAGCCGCCATCGACAACCTGTTTCTCGATGTCGCGCGAAAAGGCAAAAGCGACGGCGTCAGGGTCATCACCGTCAGCCCCGGCCGGGTTGCCACCAGCGGCGAAGCCCCATCGCCACGCATGGTGCCGATCAAAGACAGTATCGGTGGCATGATCAGGGTGTTCGATGAATTCACGCTGGAACAAAACGGCAGGGCATACCGTTATAACGGGACGGAATCGATACCGTAGCAGGCACGGACCGGAATATCTTCGGAAGATCAAAGATCCAGCGGGCTGCGCACTGCCGCGCCGGGCCTGTTGAGCACATGCGTGTAGATCATGGTCGTCGATACATCCGCGTGGCCCAGCAGTTCCTGCACGGTGCGAATATCGCACCCCCCTTCCAGAAGATGAGTCGCAAAAGAGTGTCTCAACGAGTGACAGTTGACCTTCTTGTTGATCCCGGCGGCATGAGCCGCCTTGCGGATCGCTTTTTGAAGCCCGTTTTCATGAATGTGGTGGCGCCGAACCTTTCTGCTGCGTGGATCAACGGACAACCGGCCGCTGGGAAAAACGTACTGCCAGGACCACTCACGCGGCGCATTCGGATACTTCCTGGCCAGAGCATCCGGCAGAAAAACTTCCCCCAGACCCTTTTTGGTATCCTGCAAAAAAACAGCACGAACATTTTCCAGATGCCTGTTTAATGCCGCTGTGAGTGATTCAGGCAAAGGAACAAGCCGGTCTTTGCCTCCTTTTCCGTTACGCACAATGATCTGCCGATAGTTAAAATCCAGGTCCTGAGTTCGCAGACGCACACACTCCATCAGGCGCATGCCTGTTCCGTAGAGCAGTCCGGCCATGAGCCACTGTCTACCTTCAAGCTGCTGAAGCAGTTCACGCGCCTCACTGCGAGTGAGCACCACCGGCAATCTGCGGGGTTGTTTCGCGCGCTTAAAGGACTCAAGCGTATCCAGTGGTTGTTTCAACACCTGCTTGTAAAGGAACACCAATGCATTCAGTGCCTGGTTCTGCGTGCTCGCGGCCACCTGCCGTTCGATGGCAAGATACTCGAGGAATGCCTTCACTTCAGCCGCGCCCAGTGAACACGGTGCACGGCAATCAAAAAAAACGATAAAGCGACACACCCATTGTTCGTACGCCTGCTCAGTACGAATCGAATACCCGCGCCGCCGGACCTCTCCAACCAGTGCCGAGATCACATCCGGGCACTGCTCCCGAACACGAACCAACGCACCCTTCGTCAAACCGGAGCGGTTCGGCGACGCAACACGAACAGACACATCCCTCGCAATAGTGGAATGCCCGGACTCAAGAGTCCGCGCAGAATCTCTCCAGAAGTTCCAATCGAACTCACCCGCCCAGGCCGTACCGACCGCTTTATCGAAAAAAATCTGCAAAGCATGAACAACCTGCCGAAACTGCCAGTCTTTAAGCCGTCCTTTTCTGCCCAGCGCCTCAAGATAGGCAGAAACATCGCTGTCAGAATGACCATCAACCGGCTTGCCCACTACCTGAAGATACTGCTCGACGCGCCGCGCATACCACGTAAGCTGCGTCTGTTTCACGCCCTGCGCGCGTAAAGACCGAACAAACCGCTCCCAAACCTTCGGCTCACAGCCAATATGAGCAAATTTTGCTAAACTCATGAATCAACGTCCTTGTCGAACTCAAGGAGCACCGGCCCGCAATGAAAACCGTCACGCTCAAACTAGCCAGAATACGGAAACGGGGCAATACACATATTTCGCCTATTTCCCTATTTTCTCATTCTGCCTAGGTAACTGTTAGGCTGGAGCAAAACGCATGCAAATCTTAGCTGCCCCATGTCCGGTCTGCGGAGCTCGGGGAGTAAATCGCATACGAGGTTTGGTGGACCTTCGATGCTCGACTTGCGGATCAGGGTTGGTTCGAAAGCTTCCATTTT
>JAJRXW010000226.1 GCA_024276095.1 Gammaproteobacteria bacterium | reverse complement strand
GATCGGTTTGTTCGTCAACAACCTGGTCATGCGTACCGACCTGTCGGGGAACCCGTCTTTTGCCGCTGTGCTGGCGCAGGTCAAGCATACTGCGCTGGATGCATGGGCACACCAGGAGCTGCCTTTCGAAAAACTGGTCGAGGCACTGCGGCCGGTCCGGGATCTCAGCCATTCACCGGTATTTCAGGTGATGTTCGTGCTGCACAATGCGCCCTGGGAGGCTCAATCCATCGAAGGCCTCAAGGCAGCACCGGCCGATATGGATTCAACCGGCGTATCGAAGTTTGACCTGACCCTGTCGGTGATCGAATTCGATGGATCGCTCTGGCTGACTTACGAGTACAGCACGGATCTGTTCGATGAGTCGACCATCGAGCGTATGGCCGACAGTTTCGATTGCCTGCTGGAGTCGATTGCCGCCGATGCCGGACAGCAGATCTCCTTACTCAGGCTGCACCGCAATCGGCAGCTGCAACAGCAGCTGCAGGACTGGAATTCGACCGCCTGTGATTTTCCGCGCGACGCGACGGTATTCGATCTTTTTTCTGCCCAGGCGCAGCGCAACCCGGACGCCTGTGCCATCGAGTACCGGGGGCGTTGCTGGAGCTATGCCCAGCTGGCGAAACGCAGCGAAGCCTTGTCGGTTGCGCTGCGCATACCAGGCATGGCCGGTGATGCACCGGTGGCCATTTTCATGCAGCCGTCGCTGGAGCGCAGTGCCGTCATGCTGGCGATCTGGCAGGCAGGCCTGGCCTGGCTGCCGCTGGATCCCGCCTGTCCGGCTCCGCGGCTGGAGTACATGCTTGGCGATTCCGGTGCCGGCCTGCTGATCACGCAAAGCGGTTCATACGATGAGCTGCCGGCATTCGAAGGCCGGGTGATTTGCGTCGGTACCGACGGACAGATCGAGAATACCGTTGGCGAGCTGCCGGTGTCGCTGGCAGGCAGTGTGGACACTCTTGTGGCCACCACCGGGCAAAGACCGGCATACCTGATCTATACCTCCGGCTCCACCGGGCAGCCCAAGGGGGTCAGCATTTCGCATCGGTCGGTGGTGAATTTCCTGTGCAGTATGGCCTGCACACCCGGCCTTGCCGAGACGGATCGGTTGCTGGCGGTGCCCGGTCCCGGTTTCGATATCTCGGTGCTGGAATTGATGCTGCCGCTGGTTTGCGGTGCAACGGTGGTCGTTGCACCGGCTGCGACCGTTGCGGATGGCCGGGCGCTGGCCGAGTTGCTCGATGCTGCCGACGTGACCGTGATGCAGGGGACGCCCGCAACCTGGCAGATGTTGTTGCAGGCAGGGTGGAAAGGGCGTGCCCGCGGCCTGCCGGGACTGAAAATACTGTGCGGTGGCGAGGCTCTGGATCCCCGGCTGGCGGAGCGGCTGCTCGAGTGCGGTTCGTCGGTCTGGAATCTGTACGGACCGACGGAAACGACGATCTGGTCGACCTGCGGACAGATCACCGACGCTGCGAGAAGAATGACCGTTGGCCGGCCGATCGCCAACACGCAGATTTATATTCTCGATTCGGCGCTCGAACCCGTTCCGATTGCGGTGACCGGCGAACTGTACATCGGCGGTGAGGGAGTCGGCCTGGGCTATCATCGTCAGCCGGCACGCACGGCGCGGCGGTTTGTTCCGAATCCTTTCGATGCCGGAACGCGCCTGTATCGCACCGGTGACATTGCACGCTTTCATGCCGATGGCCGGATAGAGATCCTCGGGCGAACCGATTTTCAGTTCAAGTTACGCGGTTTTCGTATCGAGCCCGGAGAAATCGAAGCCGTGATCGCTGCGGATGACCGTATCGGGCAGTGCGTCGTTCATCTGCGCGAAGACTCGCCCGGCGAGAGCCGCCTGGTGGCCTATGTGGTGCCTGCCGGGGAGTGCTCCATCGATGTGGAACGGTTGTTGCAGACGGTCAGGTCGCAGCTTCCCGTTTATATGGTGCCCTCGGCGGTGGTGGTGATGGATGAGTTGCCGCTGACACCGAACGGAAAACTGAACCGGCAGGCTTTGCCGGCACCGGACCGGGGCG
>JAJRXW010000225.1 GCA_024276095.1 Gammaproteobacteria bacterium | reverse complement strand
CGAAGATCTGATCAGCGACCAGAAGGCGGTGACCGGAAACCTGCTGGACTACTGCGAACTGGAATGGCAGGACCAGTGCATGTCGTTCCATGAACTGGAAACCGCGGCAACCACGGCCAGTGCCGTCGAGGTGCGCCGGCCTATCTACAGTTCATCGGTGGGAAAATGGAAAAATTACAGGCCATATCTTGCAGCGCTGGAGACACGGTTGCACCGAGAGGGAATCATTACATAAACGTGGTTGCCCCGGAGGCTCCGCGTGCCAGCAACGCGTCAGTATTCCCAACGGCACAGCCAATACGGATAGAATATGCGCATCCAGGACAGAAGACGGCTCTTTGCGGTCTCTATCGGGCGATTGCATGGTTGATCCGGCTGCGCGTGTTTTCGCAGATTGCCTGCGGGCGTGTCGCCGGTGGTTTTATTGGAGATAGACTTGAACAAGCAACAGAATCCGCCGGGGTGCTGCAGCGACCCGGATATCCCGTGCCCGGCGATGCCGGACAGCCGGGTCGAGCCGCTGCCGTGGCAGCAGCCGAAATCGCCGCAAGAGGATCCTGAAGCAGCGGCACGTGTTGCGGTGTTGCTGAAGAGTCCCGGTTATATACGTGCAGACCAGGACATCGAGTTTCTCAGTCTGTCGGAGTCCCGCGGCGCGCGCCTGGCCCTGGATTACCAGAAACCCGAGTTGTACCTGAAGCGTCATGGTGTCGATCACACCATCGTCATATTCGGCAGTACGCGTATTTGCGAGCCGGCCGAAGCGCAGCGGCGTATCGCCGAACGGCGCGAAGCCCTGGCTGCGGACCCGCAGAACCCGGAGCTGGAGAGAAAGCTCCGCATTGCCGAGCGGATTGCCGAAAAATCGAAGTTCTACGATATTGCCCGCGAGTTCGGGCGGATCGTCGGGGAATCCGGTTCTGATTCGCAGGGCTCCCGCGTATTGCTGATGACCGGCGGCGGTCCCGGCATCATGGAGGCGGCCAACCGCGGCGCGTCCGATGTCGGGGCGAAAAGTATCGGGCTGAATATTTCCTTGCCGCATGAGCAGTTTCCCAATCCCTATATCACACCCGGGCTGTGCTTCAGCGTTCGTTATTTCGCGATCCGGAAACTGCATTTTCTGTTGCGGGCCAGGGCGCTGGTCGTGTTTCCCGGCGGATTCGGCACACTCGATGAACTGACCGATACGCTGACACTGGTGCAGACGCGCACCATCGACCCGCTGCCGATTGTGCTGGTGGGCAAAGAATTCTGGCATCGTGCTTTTGATCCCGATTTTCTCGTCGATGAAGGTGTCATCGATATCGAGGACCGTGACCTGTTCTGGTATGCCGAGACGGCCGAAGAGATCTGGAACGGTATCCGCGCCTGGCACGGTCAGGCGGGAACCAAAGGCCTGTTTGAACGCGATAACTAACGGTTTGACGGATGCATTATCGACTGTCAGGCCGGGTTGCCGGTCACCGGGCCGGGATTCACTCTTCTCGCGCTGTAACAACGAGCCGATAAGGCCCTCGGAACGACAATAGCCCGGCCTGCAGGCAGGTAATCAGCACCAGCCGGTTCCGGTCTGTATCCGCTGTCAACCCGTTTCGTTCGGCGTTGACTGTCTCGGTGTACGTAACACGAAATCTTCTGATTTTGCCTGTGCGGGACTGAAGCAGGATGAGTTCACCGGCGGACAGCCGGTCGAGAAATGCGAAATGCGTATCCCGGTGCCCGGCGATCACGATCGTGCCGGGGTCGTCGGGTAATGCGCTGCCCGTCAAATGTCCCGGGCCAAACGGCAATGAGGCGCCATTGGCCCCGGCCAGTACATACAGATCGATTGCCCGGGCCGGTAACCGCAGTCTCGCTACCGGCCAGGTGTCTGCCCATGACCATGGCCTGATCGTCGCCCGGGACTTCGCTTTGGCCGGCCCGCTCTCCAGTGTCTGTTGCCATGCACGGGCGATGAGTATGGGTGCGAGCGTGGCCTTTGCATGAATCAAGGCTGCACCACTCCATTGCCATCCCGACAGGGCCAGCAGCGCCAGGGCCAGTCCTCTAGCTGCTGCCATATGCTGTTGTCCGCCGCGTCCATGCTCCGATCAGCAATGCAAGGAAGAAACCGGCGCTGCCCAGCCAGAGTTTCTGGATTGCAGTGGTTGCGGTTTGCGGATAGGAAAGCACCTGTGTCGCCTGACCGGCAGGTCTTGAGTTCGCAATGTGGCTTGAATTGAGGGCAAAATCTGCGGGCCGGCTGGGCTCCTGTTCCACCGCCAGGAAACTGGTGTAGCGGCTGGCCAGGCGGTGCTTGAGTGCCAGAGCGGTGATACTGTCGCGCAGGAGTTCCGTTTCCCCGGTCAGGGCGATTTCGTCATCGAGCGAAGCGATCTTGTCCCGCGCCCACAGGCTGGTAATGCCGACGCCGTTTTGCCGGTCGTCCAGAGAGAGCATCTGCTGCCATTCCCCTTCTGGTCCCTCGCCCGATACCTGCAGTTGACCACGGCTCCTTCTCAGGCGGATGGTCATGACCAGCGGTTCACCGAAGTAGAGGTCCGGGATTACGGCAGGATAGCCCTCCGGAACGATACCCCTGGGCCAGGTCAGCGTGATATTGCGGGATACCGGATAGCGAAGCCGCCTGAACAATGAGTCCATTTTTTCCCGAATCTCCTCGGGTTTGCCGATGTAGGTAAATGTTCCGCGGCCAAAGCGCGCCGCTTTGCGCATAAAGTAGCTGTTCGGCGCAGAGCCGATCCCCACGGTAAACAGGCGGCTGTTGCCCAGCTGCTGCCCAATGACCCGGAACAGGTCCTGTTCATAGCTGACGGCTCCGTCGGTCACAAAAACCACCTGGCGCAGCATCTGATCTGTCTGTTGCGCATCCTGTCTCAACGCGTACAGAATGGCCGGCAGCATTTCCGTTCCGCCGCCGGATGTGAGCCCGGCGATATACTTCAGGGCGGCATTCCGGTTGTCTTGCGTGGCAGTGCGCGCACTGTGAAACAGGGCGTCTGTTGTGCTGTTGAACTGAATCACGTTGAATCGGTCCTCCGGGGTCAGAGACTGAATCGCGAGCTGCAAGGCTGCTCTGGCCTGCCTGATCGGCTTACCGCCCATGGAGCCGGAGGTGTCGATCACAAACACGACTGCGCGCGGCAGGCCATAGGACAGCGGCAGTGCCTGGCCTTGCCGGTCAGGCGGCAGGATCATCAGCAGTGCGTAGGTTTCGCCGCCGGACTGCTCGGTGAACAGCGCAGTCCGTGGTGCCTGCGCGGCGGTTGGTTCCCATTTGAGTACAAAATCCCGGTCCATGCGCGTTTGCGGGAGATCAATCGAGTACGCATCTCCCTGCCGCACGACCTGAATGTCGTGGTGGGCACTGGAGATAGCAGCCAGAGGAACGCCGGGCTCAAGATTGATGGACAGCTCAATCGGTCCGGCCCGGCCAGTGCTGTTATCGTCCACATGCAGCCGGTCTCCGGCAGCCGGAAGTCTGTCCGGATAGCGCGGCGTAATAGCCATCGGAAACCGCAGGCTGAAAGTGCCGTTGTCGTAACGCACTTTTTGCCAATAGGTGATTTGAACTGTCAGCTCCTCACCCGGTGACAGGTTGGCAATGGCCGTAACAAACAGGTTGGGCCTGTGCTGCTCCATAAGCGCCGCTTTCTTTCCTTCGTTTCTGGCTTTTTTGAACAGTGACCTGGCAACTTCCTTTTTCCGGATTTCGCCGATGATGATTCGTTCGCCGATTCTTATTTGCATCCGGTTGACCGCGGCAGTTTCGGGTAGAGGAAATACATACAGACCTTCTGACCAGTCCAGCCCGGGGTTGCGGAAGCTCTGGGTGACAGTCACTTCCGCTACCATCCCGCTTATTTTCATGTCCGCGCGGGTCAACAGCTGCAAAGCAGGCTGGAACCGTCCCGGTTGATCGGTGCGCAGCAAAAGTTCGCCCCGGCCGACCTCATCCAGTGTGACTGCTGCGCCGGCCGTACCGGTTTGCAGACAACAAACCAAACCGGTCAGCAGTATCGACCAGACCTGGTGCCTCGTTGTGCAGACCATCATCACATTTACTCCTGCCCATGACGGTGTCTATTAGGCGGCGCAAACATGGCACGACAGGGATTGATTGTGATGAATTATGGGCAGAACAGCGCGGTGCACAGTTGCGCTGCGGGGAGTATATCGGGTATCGATTTCAGTTTTATTTGCAGTTGCCGTCCGAAGCTATCGACCTGACCGCTGAGCTGCTGCTCACCTCGATGCGGAAAACCGGTTCCACCAGGACACTCGTGATACCGGGCGGTAAAAAAACGGCTCCCGAAGGAGCCGCTGCTGTTGTTGTCGCCCGGAGCTAGTCATCGTCACCTATCATGATCACAACTTTGGCCACCGGGTTGTTCCACCGATGCACAACGGCGTCCAGGTCGCTGGGGCCACCGGCTGCATTTGTATCCCCGACAATCCCCCGGTGTATATGCACTGTTGTATTGTGGTCTGCACCGGTTACGCCGCTGCCGCCCGAGCCGCCGTTTCCGCCGGGATCGGCCGGTATACCGGGTGTACCCGGTGCGCCGCCGCCGTTGATAATCTCATCGTTGGCTTCGGTCCCGGCGTCATAGCCGTTCAGGTAATAGGTGTAGGTTCCTTTTTTCTTCGGGATCCTGATTGCATCAAGCCCGGCAAACCCATCATTGGTCGGAAGCAGCATGGCTACCACCGACAAATATCGATTGTGTTTTCCGGTTGTCAGGGATGCAGTGGTCGATGCGCCCGGGGCCAGCAGGCCACCGGCCGGGTTGACGATATTCCGCGCACCCAGTGCCGCAAGATCGGTATCGAGGAGGGCGATATTACCGCCCTCGGCCATCGCCTGGAGGCTGGGTGAAGCAGCCGTTCCGGCCTGAAATATATGGGTATGCCTGTTGTGCGCCGATATCAGCAAAGGCGTGAAATAAAGTGCGTTGGTCAGGTTGGTTATCCTGATGCTCATGTGCCGGTCACTGGCTGCCGCAGTCATCGAAACCAGGGCGCCGGCGGCCAGCAGGCCGATCAGTAATTTTTTCATTGGATATTTTCTCCTCACAGTCAGTCAACCGGGATTACTACGGTATCCATTGTTACCGGGAGAAATCACATGGTTGTCACGGGTTGATTACAATTTCATCACGGTGACACAGGCACGAGGAATTCCCGCAATCTGCAGAAAACCGGGTGTCAATGGCCGGTAGGTCTGCGGTGTTCATGGAGTGGATCATTCACCGATTCCGGGCCTGGTTCATGCATCGCCGGCGGATTGTGATAATTTTGTGAGAATTCCGGTCTATTATTGATCGAATGCGGGAATAAGCCGAAAGGACGGGGGGCCGGGGAATGATGGCTCAGACGAACAAGCGCCGGATCCTCCTGGTCGAGGACGAAAAGGATATTGCCGATCTGGTCGCACTGCACCTGGATGATCTGTGTGACGAACTGGTAGTAGCGGGCGATGGCTACCGGGGGATGCAGCTGGCGTCATCGGAACTATGGGCGCTTGTCATTCTCGATCTGCGCCTTCCCGGACCCGATGGCCTTATGATTTGCCGGGCCATTCGACGCGAGCGCCCGTACCAGCCGGTACTGATGCTCACTTCAAAATCATCCGAGCTGGACCGCGTGCTGGGTCTTGAGACCGGTGCTGACGACTATCTGACCAAACCCTTCAGTGTGCTGGAACTGGTCGCTCGTGTACGCGCCATATTCCGGCGCATCGAAAGCATGCAGAATGAATCGCGCGGCGGGGGTGCGCCCGGTTCGGTGATCGATTTCGGCAGGCTGAGTATTGACCCGGGGCGCCGGGAGGTGACGCTGGACTCCCGGGCAATTGACCTGACTGCTCGTGAATTCGATCTGCTGGACTACTTTGCCCGCCACCCCGGCCGGGTGTTTCGGCGTGCAGAGTTGCTCGACAAGGTGTGGGGATATGGCCACGAAGGGTATGAGCACACGGTTAACTCACATATCAATCGATTGCGGGCCAAAATCGAGGTGAATCCCGCCAAACCGGAAATTATCCAGACGGTCTGGGGCGTTGGCTACAAATTCAATCCGCCGGGAACGGGCGAAGCAGCGGCCGCAGGCCGATGAACACTCTTTTTGCAAAACTTTCGATTGCTTTGCTCGTCATCGTGGCGTTGATGGGCACGGCATTTTTCCTGATCGACAGGAACAATACCCGTCTCTACTATGAGGAGCTCACGCAACGACTCAATGCTCCTATCGCGATGTATGTAACCGGCCAGCGACAGCTGATCAGTGACGGAGTGCCGGACATCGACAGTCTGCGGGATCTCGCCGGTCAGGCGATGGTGATCAACCCTACCGCAGAAATCTATCTCCTCGATGTTGACGGAAAAATACTGGGACATGGGTTGCCGCCGGAAACCGTGATGAGGGATCGTGTCGATCTCGCGCCGGTACGGGCGTTGATCGATGGTACGGCAAGGATGCCTGTTCACGGTGACGATCCCCGCAGCGGCTCGACCCGCAAGGTTTTTTCTGCATTTGAAGTCAGATCGGGCGACAGCCTCGAAGGCTATCTGTACGTCGTGCTGGGTGGCCAGACGTATGAAGCGCTTGCAAACGACATTACCGGGTCACATGTTGGCGAGGTGAGCGTAATAATAGCGCTTGTGATCGTGGCAGCAACGGCCACCATCGGTTTGCTGGTGTTCGGGCTGCTGACACGCCGGCTGATGAAATTGAGCAGCGAGATGCGGCGTGTCAGTAATTCCGGTTTCGATCTCGAGCCCGCAATCGAGGCCTCATCGTCGGGTGGAGATGAAATCGATCAGCTCGCGCACTCATTTGTGACGATGTCGAGAAAGATCAGGGAGCAGCTGGGGCAGCTAAAGGAGAATGACCGGCTGCGACGCGAACTGGTGTCGAATATTTCCCATGATCTGCGAACGCCTCTGTCGGCAATGCAGGGCTATCTGGAAACCCTGGTCATCAGGGGCGAGTCACTGTCGGAGAAGGAGCGGAACCGGTATCTGAAGATTGCCCGCCGCCATACTGTCCGGCTCGGCATACTGATCGGGGATCTGTTTGAGCTGTCAAAGCTCGATTCCGCGAGCGTAACACCGAACCTGGAAGCGTTTTCGGTACCGGAGTTGATGCAGGATATTGCGCAGGAGTTTCAGCTGGAGGCTGACAAAAAGCATATCAAACTGTTGCTGGACTTCGAGACGAACACTGCATTCACCATTGGTGATATCTGCCTGATACAGCGTGTGCTCGAAAACCTGGTACGCAATGCTATCCGCTTTACTCCCGAAGGAGGCGAGGTGACGCTGAGTATTGCCGAGCGACCCCGTTCTGTTGCCGTTGCCGTATCGGACAACGGGCCCGGTATCCCGGACGAGGACCTGCCGAAAATATTCGACCGCTTCTATCGGTCCGGGCAGGGTGAAAAAGCGCAACCGGATTCTTCGGGCCTCGGCCTTGCGATTGTCAAGCGAATTCTCGATCTTCATGACAGCCGCATCACGGTGGTGAGCAAGATAGATGCGGGAACACGGTTCGAGTTTGAGCTGCCCCTGTATCGTCAGGCCGCCTGAATCCATTGACGTGTGAACACCGCCGGTTCAGGCTGCCGGTGCACAACGGCCGGCAAACACCGGCTACCAGTAGGATAGCCGTGCAAATATCCGGCCTGCTTCGCCACACCTTGGGTAGACTTGTCCGTCTGTTCGCCAGTTGAGTCGAATACGTCATGCAGCTGCCCCGGTTCGAATACCTGAGGCCCGAGACACTCGGTGAAGGCCTGAGCGCTCTTCGCAAGTACGGCAATGAAGCGGTGGTCCTTGCCGGCGGCACCGATTTGCTGATCAATATGAAATTCCGGCTGATGACACCCAAAGTGGTGATCAGCCTCGGCGCCCTGCCGGAACTTTGCGAGGTAGCAGAACAAAGCGACGGCAGTCTGTGCATCGGCAGTGCCTGTACGCTCACCGATCTCGCCGCACATCCGCTCGTCGCTGCGCGTTATCCTGCGTTGCGGGACGGGATTCACGAGGTGGGTTCCAGGCATGTTCGAAATACCGCCACACTGGGCGGTAACCTGTGCCTGGATACGCGCTGCTGGTATGTGAACCAGACGGAAACCTGGCGCGCCAGTCGGGAGGGCTGCCTGAAGACAGGCACCGACCGGTGTCATGCCATCAAATCCGCCACCCGCTGCCATGCCATCAGCAGCTCCGATACGCACCGGTGCTGATTGCGCTGGATGCCGGTGTCCGGCTTGCCAGCAGTTCCGGAACCCGGGAAATTGCGCTGGCGGATTTTTATCTCAACGACGGCGCCGAACACACGGTGCGGCAGGCCGACGAGGTGCTGGTCGCGGTCACGATCCCGCCTGCCCGGGCGCGCACCGTGTTCGCCAAGATGGCCCAGCGGGTGGGGCTGGATTTCGCTACAGCCACGATCGCCGGTGCGGTGACGGGCGATGATGCGCAGCCGGACAGCGTGCGTCTGGTCATGGGTTCGGTCGCGCCGATGCCGGTGATGCTGCATCAGTCAGCCGCCATCCTGCTGGAGTCCGGTTTGACCGATGCCGGGATCGAGGCAGCCGCGCTGGCCGGCCGCCAGGACCTGGGAGAAGTGACCAATCTTTATACACCGTCCGGGTACAAGCGCCGCTTGATCCGGGCATTGATCCGGCAGGCGCTGGAGCGCCTGCGAGCGCAGTGAGGCCGAGGTAGCCTGATGAGCAGGAAATTGATCACATTGACCATCAACGGTGATCCATACGAGCTGGCCGTGCGGCCCAACCAGACACTGCTGGAGGTGATCCGCGACGAGGTCGGCATGACCGGCACCAAGCGCGGCTGCACGGCCGGCAGCTGCGGTGTCTGTACCATCAATGGAGAAAAGGGCGAGGCGGTACTGTCCTGCCTGGCCCTTGCAGTCGAGTGGGACGGCCGGTCCGTGACCACTATCGAGGGCGTGCAGACTGGCAGCGAACTGCATCCGCTGCAACAGGCTTTCCTGGATTTCGGCGCTGTACAGTGCGGCTTTTGTACCCCCGGGCTGATCATGTCGGCCAAGGCGCTGCTCGATGCCAATCCCGACCCTGGCGAAGCAGAGATCAGCGAAGCGATGGCCGGTGCGATCTGCCGCTGCACCGGTCATATCAAGGTAAAAATCGCGGTACGCAAGGCGGCTGAAATCCTGCGCGAAGAAGGAGTGGCCGATGGCGCCTAGGAAAGCGGATCTGGCGGTCGTCGGCAGGAACTGGTCGCGGCTGGATGGCGCCGACAAGGTCAGCGGACGTTCCATCTATACCGACGATGTGCGGGTGCCGGGAATGCTGGCCGGGAAGGCGGTGCGCAGTCCCTGTGCACATGCACGGATTGTGAATATCGATATCACCCGTGCCGTCAGGCTGCCGGGAGTGAAAGCCGTCATCACGGCCGAGGATACCCGGGGTCTTTCCATCGGCATCAATCAGCCGTTGTTGAGCAAGGACAGGGTGCTTCATATCGGCCAGGAAGTCGCTGCGGTTGCAGCCGTTGACGAGGAAACGGCGGTCCGTGCGGTGGAATTGATACGCGTGGACTATGAGCGGCTGCCCGAGGTGCTGAGTATCGAAAAAGCGATGCAGCCCGGTGCACCGCTGTTGCACGGCAAGGCAAAAGGCAACATAGCCTGGGAGCAAAAACTGGTGCTCGGCGATCCGGATGCGGCTTTTGCCGCCAGCGATCACGTCCGTGAGGATGAATATGTCACTAACCCCTCGCATAACTGCTACGCCGAGTATCACGTCGTCGTTGCCGATTTCACCCAGGCCGACAGGCTGACGGTCTGGACGCCAACCCAGTCGGCATTGCTGTTTCAGAAAAGTCTGGCGAAAAACCTGGGCCTGTCAGAAAGCAATGTCCGTTTGCTGACCCTGAACTCGGGGGGCGGCTTCAGCGGCCGGACATCCATTCGGCCTCATCATCTGCTCGCGGCACTGCTGTCGCGAAAATCCGGGCGACCGGTAAAAATTCGCGCCAGCGGAGACGAAGAATTCATCATGTGCCGCGCCGGCGGAAGAGTCGTCTACCGGCTGAGGTCGGGTGTCAGCAGGGAAGGTCGGCTCAAGGTGATCGAGGCCGACCTGCTGTTCGACACCGGGGGCTTTGTCGAATCGCAGATGCTGATCCTGATCCTGACCTCAAGCTATATCAATGCCCTGTATACCATCGAGGCATCGCGTTTCCGGGGCAGGCTGCTGCATACCAATAACCTGCCCTATTTCCTGCATCACGGCGGCGGCATTGCGCAGCTGCAGTTCGGCCTCGGCCAGCATGTCGATGCGATCGCCCGGGATCTCGGCATGGACCCGGTGGAATTCAGTTTGCTCAATGCGGTATCCAAAGGCCATACCACGCTGGGCGGCACGCACTATGCGAGTTGCGGCCTGAAAGAGTGCATTCGCAAGACCGCAAGAAAAGCCGGCTGGAAAAAGAAAGCCGGCAAGTTGCCGCCCCTCAAGGGTATCGGCCTGGGTATCGGCGCGATGGCTTCCGGGGCGAAAGGCGTGTTCAAGCACGATACCTCGGCGGCATTCGTGAAAATCAGCGAAGACGGCAGGGCATCGCTGTCCATTGGCCTGCCTGACCTGGGGCAAAGCTCCCATACCGCGATGGCGATTATTGCCGCAGAAGTACTGGGGATCAGCCCGCGGGATATTCGGGTAGTATCCGGCGATACCGACCGGGACCCGCTGGACGTCGGTGCGTTTTCCCAGCGCGGTACGTTCAATACCGGCAACGCCGTAAAAAATGCCTGTATGGATGCACGCCGGCAACTGGCAAAAATTGCCGCGGCGAAGCTCAAGGTCAGGCCATCGGCGCTGGTTTTTCGCGACCACCGGGTTTATCCGAAAGGCGATCCGGACAGTGCGATCGCATTCAGCGCCGTGGCATTCGACACGCTAAACAGCCAGGAAGGGCGGTTTGTCATGGGCCGGGGCTTTTACAACTCGCCCCTG
>JAJRXW010000224.1 GCA_024276095.1 Gammaproteobacteria bacterium | reverse complement strand
TTCTGGCATTGTTTCTGCTCACAGCCTGCGATCAGACACCCGGTTCCCCGGGTACAGGAAGCAACCGGCAGGCAGAACCGGTCGATGTATCCTCGAAAGATTTCGGCCGGTACATTCTGCATTTCAACGCAGTTTCAACCGATCATCTGACCGCAGAAGTAGCCCAGGCCTACAATATCGTCAGAAGCAAAAACCGGGCGCTGCTGACGATAGCCATCAACATGAAAAAAGAGGGCACTACCGGTACTCCGGTGCCGGGTACCGTGTCAGTCCGGACTGCCAACCTGACCGGCCAGGCAAAAAACCTGACACTCCGGGAAATCAGGGAAGAGGATGCAATTTATTACGTTGGAGATTTGTCAGTCGCCAACGGCGAAACGCTGATCTTCGAGGTTGATGCCACTCCGGAAAACGAAACCAGGCCGCTGCAGGTCAAGTTCGCACGCCAGTTCTATTCGAACTGATTCAGATCAACCTGGCATTTGTGCTTGAGACGAATGACGTCGCCGCGGGGAACATAGAGCAATTCGGCCAGTTTGCCTACCAGGTAGTCTTCGTATTTATCGAGATGACTGTCAGCCAGCGCGATTTTCCAGAGCATCAGGATCACTTTCTGTTTTTCGCGGTCGTCCAGCACACTGTGCAGAGTACGTGTAAATTCGTACAGGCTCACCGATTCATCGGCCGCTGTTTTCGCCCTTCCCAGCAAATCGACCGACTCCTGTTCCGTCAGTTCGAAATGGGCCTCAAGCAGGCGCCTGATTTCCCTGTCTTCCGATTGATCCTCACTGAAGTCGGCGCGCGCCATCTCGACCATCAGGGCGGCAACAGCGAGCTCCAGCGTATTGTGCCCGCGAAGATCCGATGCTGCATCATCTGTGGTGCCCAGCAACAACTGTTTTAATTTGCCAATCATTTCTCTACGCCTTCTTTGTCAGATTCTCTACCAGGGTGCTGCGCAGCACGGTCAGTTTGCCATGAAAAAAATGACTGACTTCCGGAATAACGATCAACTCGGGCCCGGGCTCCAGCCGGTTGACCCAGTCGACTACTGAATCACAATCGACTACCTCGTCTGCCTCCCCCTGGATAATCAACCATGGGCATGCCGGTTGCCGCCCCTCCAGAAGGTCCGCCATGGACGCAACCGGCGGAGCAATCGATATCAACTGCGCGGGGTCCGCCGTGAGCGCCGCTCGGCAAGCTACCATGGCGCCAAACGAAAAACCGCCCAGCCACAGTTCCGCACCCCGATAACGCTCGACGGCCCACCGGCAGATGGCCAGCGCGTCCTCCGTTTCACCAATGCCCTGCGCGTACCGGCCTTCGCTGGCGCCGACCCCACGAAAATTGAACCGGATCGCCGGCATGCCCAGCTCGACCATCGCCCGGGACAGCATGTGAACGACCTTGTTCAGCATCGTACCTTGGTGCAGCGGATGCGGATGGCACAGCACGGCGACACGGTCACTGCATCTTTCCCCGGACTTTTCCCCCACCCCGCCGGCCGGTTCCTCAAGCAACACCTCCAGTCGACCTGCCGGGCCGTCGACTGTGAGCGCTTCTTTATTGGGCATGCGTCGTTTCATAAGTCAATGGGTGCTGTGGGTTGCTGTACCGGGCAAGACAGGCAATGAATCATCCTCTAAGATTGACGCTATCAACATCAAATTTCCACTGTTGTCCATGGACAGGGATTTCTATGAACCGATTTATTGAACTGGAGAACAGGTTTGGCGCCAGAAACTACCAGCCGCTGGAGCTGGTTCTGACCCGCGCCGAGGGTGTTTGCGTCTGGGATACCGACGGTAACCGCTACCTGGACATGATGAGCGCCTACTCCGCCGTCAGCCATGGCCATGCGCACCCCCGGATCCTGCAGGCTGTCCACAAGCAGGCTGCGCAACTGAGCGTGGCCTCGCGGGCCTTCTATTCCGACAGGCTCGGGCCGTTCCTGCAAAAAGCCTGTGAACTGACCGGGATGGACAAGGCGCTGCCAATGAACAGCGGCGCCGAAGCCGTTGAAACATCGCTGAAAGCCGCGCGGAAATGGGCCTACGAGGTCAAGGGCGTAGCACCGGACAGGGCCGGGGTCATTTCCTGCCGGGGGAACTTTCACGGCCGGACGCTGGGCGTGCTGAGCATGTCGACAGAAAAGCAGTATCGGCAGAATTACGGGCCATTTCTTCCCGGCTTCCGGAATATCGAATTCGGCAATGCCGGGGCGCTGCGATCTGCCATCGGGCCTGACACCGCAGCGTTCATCGTAGAACCCATTCAGGGAGAAGGCGGCATCATCGTTCCCCCGGCGGGTTACCTGGCGGACTGTGCCGAAATCTGCCGCCAGGAAAACGTGCTGCTGCTGTTCGACGAGATACAAACCGGCCTGGGGAGAACCGGCCAGCTGTTGGCCTGCGATCACGACGGCGTACGCCCGGACGGTCTGATCCTGGGCAAGGCGCTGGGCGGCGGACTGTACCCGGTATCGCTGTTTTTGTGCCGGTCCGACATCATGGCCTGTTTCCGGCCCGGCGATCACGGCAGCACTTTCGGCGGTAATGCACTGGCCGCTGCCATCGGACTGGAAGCATTGAATATTCTCGAAGAAGAAGGCCTGGTGGAAAACAGCCGGCGCATGGGAGAGCGTTTTATCGCCGGCCTGCGCGCCATCGACTCACCGCTGATTACCGATATCAGGGGTAAAGGGCTTTTTATCGGCATGGAGATCGACCCTGAACGGGCCAGCGCGCGCGCTGTCTGCGAACAACTGATGGGCCACGGTATCCTGTCCAAGGAAACCCACGAAACGGTCGTTCGTTTCGCGCCACCGCTGATTATCGGCAAACAAGACATCGACCTGGCACTTGAGGCCATTGAAACAACCCTGAATGAACTGAACGACTAGCGAGGCATGACATGCAACTGACATCTGCAAATTTCGCCAACAACGGGCCGATACCGCGCTGCTGTGCATTCGGCGTACCGGATACGGAGAATCACATGAAACTGGGGGAAAACCGCAGCCCCCAGCTGTGCTGGTCCGGCGTCCCCGACAACGCAAAATCCCTGGTGCTGATCTGTGTGGATCCCGATGTACCGTCATCGGGAGAAAACTTCAACAAGGAAGGCGCAGTGATCGAACACGATTTGCCGCGGGTGAACTTTTTCCACTGGGTCATGGTCGATATCGCCCCGGCAGACGGGTCACTGGCGGAAGGAGAATGCTCCAACGGTATCGTCAGCGGCGGAAAGACCGCGCCGCCCGGCCCGCCCGGCGCGCGCCAGGGGATCAATGACTATACCGGTTTCATGGCGGGTGACCCGGAAATGCAGGGCGATTATTTTGGCTACGACGGCCCCTGCCCGCCGTGGAACGACGAACGCCTCCACCATTACCATTTTATTCTTTATGCAACCGACCTGGAGTCGGTTCCCGTCAGCGGTTCTTTCACCGGTGCGGACGTACAAGCGGCGATCGAGGGGCACGTACTGGAAGAGACACGCCTGGTGGGTACCTACAGCCTCAACCCGAATTCAGGTCACTAGAACAGGAGAACTTCAGGAATGAGAATAAAGGTGCTGGCAGGATGGATCGTGTGCTTCGGGGGGCTGGCCTTTTCAGGAACAGCATCGGCTGATGAGCCGATTACACCCATCCCCCCCGCCGAGGGAATCGATCATGCCCGGGCCGAGCTCGGAAAAAAGCTTTTTTTCGATCCACGATTTTCCATGTCAGGCTATATCTCCTGCAATTCCTGCCATAACCTGAGTATGGGCGGCAGCGACAATCTGAAAACCTCGGTGGGACACAACTGCCAACAGGGCCCGATCAACGCACCGACGGTTCTTAATTCCAGCCTGAATATCTTCCAGTTCTGGGATGGCCGCGCCACGGACCTGAAGGAGCAGGCGGGCGGCCCGATAGCAAACCCGGGCGAAATGGCCTCTTCACACACGCTCGTGGTGGATGTACTGGCATCGATTCCCGGATACGTTGCCGAGTTCCGTAACGCATTCGACAGCCAGGAAATCGGCATCGACCAGGTGACTACCGCAATCGCGGAGTTCGAAAAAACGCTGATGACTCCCGGCTCCCGCTTTGACCAGTGGCTGCAGGGCGATCAACAGGCAATCACGGAGCATGAGCTGGCCGGCTACCAGCTGTTTAAAAGCAGCGGGTGCGTTGCCTGCCATAACGGGAAGGGTGTCGGCGGCAACTCGTTTCAGAAAATGGGACTGGTCAGGCCCTATGAAACGAACAATCAGGCCACAGGCCTGATAAATGTTACGGGCAGGGAATCGGACCGTTTCAAGTTCAAGGTTCCCGTGTTGCGGAATGTCGAACTGACCTATCCGTATTTCCACGACGGCGAGGCAGAAACCCTGTCCGAAGCGGTAGATATCATGGGCAGGCTGCAGCTGGGCAGGGAATTTACCGGGGAGGAAATCGACATGATCGTAGCGTTCCTCAAGACGCTGACCGGCGATCAACCTTCGTTTTTGCTGCTAACCCTGCCTCCTTCCACCGACGAAACGCCGCGCCCCAAACCGTTTGGCGATTGACCGACTGTGGCGTTAATGCAGCTGAGATGGAAATATTCGAGAACAACGAAAAACACTACCAGGCATTCATCGAACTGAATGAACAGTGGATTACCAGGTATTTCGAGATCGAGGACGCCGACCGCAAACTTGCATCGGACCCTCACCGGGTCGTTGAAAACGGCGGTTATATTTTCAGCCTGGTATCCGGTAACGAAGTGGTTGGTGTCTGCGCTTTGTTCAACGATGGCAGTGGCGTCTATGAGCTGGCCAGAATGGCCGTCCGGCCGGATCAGCAGGGCCGGAAATTCGGCAACCGGTTGATGGAGATCGTTCTGGACAAGCTGGCAGGCATCGGCGCATCAAGGGTCTATCTGCTGTCCAATTCGATGTTGACCAGGGCGATAACCATGTACAGGAAGTACGGTTTCAAAACGGTCTCCGAGGGACAGCATCCGGCCTACAGCCGCTGCAATATCGTGATGGAACGCGATATCTCACCCGTCGCCTGATTCGAAATCCAGCGCCGCAGAGTTGACGCAGTAACGCAGTTCCGTCGGCTGCGGCCCATCCTCGAAAACATGCCCCAGGTGCGCGCCGCAGGCCGCACACAGGATTTCCTGCCGTACGTTACCGGCGCTGGTATCCACCCGGGTCCTGATACGGTCATCGTCGACAGGTGACCAGAAACTCGGCCACCCGGACCCGGAATCGAACTTCGTTCCGGAGTCAAACAATACCGCGCCGCAACACACACAGGCATAACTGCCGTCTTCCTTGTGATCGACGTATTTACCGGTAAACGGCGCCTCGGTACCCCTGTTCTGGGTGATCCGAAACTGTTCCTCCGTCAGCCTGTTGCGCAGTTCCGATTCAGAAATGTCTTTCCTGTCGCTCACGGGGTTCCCCTCAAAAATCAGCGAAACACAGCTTAACCGATCAATCGCCGGATTCCAGCAAAAGGCGGTTAAGGCTCTGGACAAACTCGGCGGGATTCTTCAGTTGCTGACCTTCGGTGAGATTGGCCTGATCGAAAAGAACCCTGGCGAGATCGCCGAAACGCTGCTCGTCGGTTTCCGCGCTCAGCCTTTGCACCAGGGAATGCCCGGGGTTGATCTCGAATATGGGCTTGCTGTCCGGAACCGCCTGGCCGGAAGCCTCCATGATCCGTCTCATCTGCAGCCCCATGTCATATTCACCGATTACGATGCAGGCCGGCGACTGGGTCAAACGATCGGTCACCCGGACTTCCGCGACATCGTCCTCGAGATGCTTTTTCAGGCGCTCCACCAGGTCCTTGTGCTGTTCCGGTGTCTTTTCCTCCGTGTCGCTGTCCTTGTCTTCGATATCGCCCAGGTTGAGCTCTCCCCGCCGCACGTCGCGAAACGGGACCCCGTCATATTCACCGAGGTGCCCGATCAGCCACTCATCGATGGGATCGGACAACAGCAGCACTTCGATACCCTTCTTGCGATAGATTTCCAGTTGCGGGCTCGCCTTGGCGGCATTGAAGCTGTCTGCGTTGATATAGTAAATCTTGTCCTGCCCTTCTTTCTTTCGCTCAAGATAGCCGGCCAGGGACTGGTTCTGGACGTCTGTATCGAGATGTGTGCTGGCAAAGCGAAGCAACGCTGCGATCTTCTCCTTGTTGCCGTGGTCTTCCGCAGGGCCTTCCTTCAACACCCTGCCGAACTCGTTCCAAAAGCCCTGATACGCCTCAGGATCGTCCCGGGCGAGTTTTTCGAGCAGGCTGAGTACACGCCTGGTAATCGCCCCCTTGATGGCCTCGACATTGGCGTCCTGTTGCAGCAACTCGCGGGAAACGTTCAGGGACAGGTCGTTGCTGTCTATGATGCCGCGTACAAAACGCAGGTAAAGCGGCAGAAACTGCTCGGCGTCGTCCATGATGAAAACGCGCTGCACATAGAGCTTCAACCCTCTTGGAACATCCCTGTTCCACAGGTCGAACGGGGCCTTGGCCGGTATGTACAGCAGGCTGGTGTACTCGCGCTTGCCTTCAACCTTGTTATGGCTCCACAGCAACGGGTCCTGAAAATCATGGGCAATATGCTTGTAGAACTCCTGGTACTCCTCATCGGAGATCTCTGTCCGCGGGCGGGTCCACAGCGCCGTCGCGGTATTGACAAGCTCCTCTGCCGGCGCTGCATCCGCACTCTCGTCAGCGTCATTTTCTCCCGCCGCCTCTTCGTCCTCCGCCGGCGGCACGATGGCCGGCATCATCACCGGAAATGCGATGTGATCGGAGTACTTGCGAATCAGGCTGCGCAGACGAAAATCATCGGCGAACTCACCGGCATCGTCGCGCAGATGCAGGATCACCGTAGTGCCGCGTTCCGGACGCTCGATCGTCTCGATACTGAACTCGCCCTGGCCATCGGATTCCCACCGCACGCCTTGCGATGCAGGCAGGCCTGCCCGCCTGGTCAGGACCGTCACCTTGTCGGCTACCACGAAAGATGAATAGAAACCTACGCCGAACTGGCCGATCAGGCCGGCATCCTTGCGCTGCTCCCCGCTCATTTTCTCCAGAAACTCGGCAGTACCCGATTTTGCGATCGTTCCCAGCTGCTTGATGACTTCATCCCGGGACATGCCGATACCGTTATCGGAAATACTGATGGTCCGGGCATCCTTGTCAAACGCCACCCTGATACGCAGCTCGGGGTCGTCCTCATAAAGACCCGCATCGGATATCGCCTCGAAACGCAGCCTGTCTGCCGCATCCGAGGCATTGGAAATCAGCTCCCGCAGGAAGATTTCCCGATTGCTGTACAAGGAGTGAATCATCAGGTGAAGCAGTTGCTTCACCTCGGCCTGAAAGCCATGAGTTTCGGCAGTCGCTGTCGTCATTGTTCCCCGGAGACCTCTGAATCAGGTGACACGATACCCACCGGCCGGCAGGCCGGGCAGGACTGATTACTAGATGGGGATGGCCGGACGGGTTTTCAAGCCGCCGGCGAATTCACGCCGGCAGGACGATCAGCCGGGCATGCCGCGCTATCTGAGCAGGATAGCGCCGGCGGACAGGCAAACGGCCGCGGTCAGCAGCAGACGCCGGATTCGGTCGCCATGATGCCCCGACCAGGCGATCTGCGCTGCGAATACCGCGTTGTCCACGCCATCCAGGAACTTGGGGACGCACTCCAGTCCCGAACCGGAGCGCCTCATGATGTGCCGTTCGATCTGACGACGTACAGATCCGGTTTGCGGCGTGCTTCGGTGGATGTTCCCTGCCACTTGTCTGCACCAACGCAGCCCTTGGCACTTTCGACTGCCCGATCAATCCAGGCCCGCCTCTGTATCGTGTCTTCGTTTTTTATTATTGTATCGCTATGTTTTCTGTCTGACATAGTCTTCTTCTCTCTACTCCGTTACGCATACTATATGGATCGTTTTTCTGTTCGTCCGTGAAAACGTTCACAACCTGTGACGATGCCTCCGGCAACGAACCGGTTCCGATTCGGTTTACATAAGAAATGCCGAGATGCAGCAATGAGTGCTGTTTCTCATTGCGTGACACTGATTCGATTGAATGCCTTCAGCACGCCGACTGCGCGAAGCGATTATTTTTCCGGCGTCCAGTCCCGTCGCACCTGGTCCGACCAGTTTCTGTAGCCGCGCCAGGTGTAAAGATTGGGGTCCAGTGGAACACGCCGTTTTTCCGGCGCCTGCACCTGCGTAAGCCAGTTGCGATAAGTATCCCAGCCCCGCAAATCCTTGCCGCTTGCTGAAGTAATACCTCTTCCTGCGCCGCGCCGAAGTATCGGCGTGCCTTCACGATGACTGCTGTCATTCTGCTTGTCGTGGCCCGCCGTTGAGCGGGGATCTCTGGATTCACTCATTAACTAACTCCTGAATGAGTTGAGAGTGAACCAAGATTAAAGCGCAAAACGGGATTCAGCGAGGAACTGCATCACAAGGACGGCCATTTAACCTTTTGATTATTATGATATTCTTTTACTGCTCTTCGCGACCGCCACTATCTGACAATGGTGTAGCAGGGCTGGTATCCGGCCCCATCCAGCCGCATGCGCCGCTGTGCGACGAAAGAAGCAAGCAGGCTGTCGAGGTGTGCCATCAGCTCTTCGTCGCCCCGAATTTCAAACGGACCGTGGTCTTCTATCGCCCGCACCCCCTCTTCGCGAATGTTCCCGGTGACCAGTCCGGAAAACGCTCTGCGAAGGTTTGCAGCCAGCGTGAATGAATCCAGATCGCGACTGATTTCAAGAGCGGCCATCGTATCGTGGGTTGCAATGAACGGCTGCTGGAAAATCGAATCGATGGTAAGTCGCCAGTTGAAATAGTATGCATCGTCCTGCGCACGCCTGAAATCGCGCGTGGCCTGAATCCCTTTGGTGACCAGGTCGGCCACTCCGGAAGCATCGTCCAGCACTATCCGGTAGCGGCTCTGTACGCCGGGCCCCAGTGTCGCACCGATGAACTCGTCGATCTTTTTGAAATAGGGCTCACTGGCTTTTGGCCCGGTCAGGATGATCTGCAGCGGAATATCCAGGTTGTCCGGATGCATCACTATACCCAGCAGGTACAGCAGTTCTTCGGCAGTACCGACACCACCCGGAAAAATAACGATCGCATGGGCGATACGAACGAAAGCCTCCAGACGCTTTTCCATATCCGGCATGATGACCAGTTCGTTGACAATGGGATTGGGCGATTCGGCAGCAATAATCCCCGGCTCCGTCAGGCCAACATAGCGGCCGGTACGAATGCGCTGTTTTGCATGGCCGATTGCCGCGCCTTTCATCGGGCCTTTCATCGCACCTGCTCCGCAACCCGTACAGACATTCAGCTGACGCAAACCCAGCTCGTAGCCCGTTTCCTTGCAGTATTCGTATTCCGGACGGTCAATGGCATGGCCGCCCCAGCAGACCACCAGGTTCGGGTCCGCCGGCAGGTGAAACACACCGGCATTCCTGAGAATGTGAAAAACCACATTGGTAATTCCGTCACTGGTGGTCAGATCGAACTGGCCGGATCCCGAAACCTCCGAAGTGATAAACAGAACATCCCGCAAAACGGCGAACAACAGCTCCCGTATACCGCGAATCATTTCCCCGCCGACAAATGCGGCGGCGGGCGGATTGACAAGCGCCAGCTTGATGCCGCGATCCTTCGGCACCACCCAGATATCGAAGTCGCGATAGGTCTGCAGTATTTCGCGGGTATTGTCGGTAACGGTACCGACGTTGAGCACCGCAAGGGAGCACCGGCGCAAAAGCTCATGATGCGCCCCTTTTTTTCCAATCGTCAGTAACCTGCTGACTTCATGCTGGGACAACACTTCCATGCTGCCCTCCGGCATGACTTCAAAAGATGCTCTGATACAGGGCATGGGATTCCTGCCGACGAATCAGGGAAGAATCCGGATTGGTGTATTGGCGCCGGTCATCGCCCAGATGTCCACCATATCGGCATTCGACACCGCGATGCACCCGTCGGTCCAGTCCTGGCTCCTGTAGTAATCCATCGAGTGACGCGGAAAATTGGGCTGGCCATGAATCATGATTTGCCCCCCCGGATCGACCCCCTGTCTCGCCGCCTTCCTTTTATCCTGCTCGTTGGGATAGGACACACGAATGGAAAGAAAATAATCGCTGTTCGCATTGCGACGGTCCAGCGCATATTGTCCTTCCGGCGTTCTGAAGTCGCCCTCTCGCGATTTATGGCCTTTGGGCACCAGCCCCAGTGCAACATCGAAACTTTTCAGGACCCTGTCGCCTTTCATCAGCAGCAGCTTGCGCTGCGATTTGTCGACAATGACCTGGTCTGCCATTTCAAACTCCGCGGCCCGGGCCACCGGCGCCAGGCTGGCCAAAGCGATCAGAACGCCAGCAGCCAGCACGGTCGCCGGAGCCGCGGTCAGCCTGCCGAAAATCCCGTTCACAGCCCTCTCAGGAGGCATCCGCAACGGTGCCCGGCTCGCTTTGCATGGCCACAGCTGCTTCAACTCGTGGAAAAACAATCTGCACCCCCGGCTTGACATGGTCAAAATCCAGATCCGGATTATATTGCCGCAACAGCCACACCGGAACCTTGTAACGACGCAGGGTCAGAATCCAGACCGACTCCCCCTTGCGCAGGGTGTGTGTGGTGGTATCGACAATGTGATAGCGCACAAAAAAGGCTTCCTGAAGTTAGCGATGATGCGCCAGCCGTCGTTGCACGAAAAGCTCCCGGCTCACCTCGCCGAATTTCAGCTTGATCCGATGGCCGATCACCACCGGCCGGCGAAAACTGTATCCGTTCCAGTCGCGCAGACGCTGCGTTTTCACACCCAGCCAGTCTGCATAGTGCCCCAGGGTCTCTTCCGCCTGAACCTCGATACTGCCGTCATCTGCAACCAGGTAATCGCTGGGATCCGCCAGCAATGCGGCCGGTTGGACGACCTGCACCGCCGGCTCCGCACTCTGGCCGACAAAAGCCTGCTGCTGATCCTCCGCCGCCTCGACGATCACCGCAGGCAGGGCCATGGGCAGAGAATCTTCCCCGCTCCCGGCGACCACAACCGGCGCGACGGGCTGTTCCCGATCGACGACCACGATCGGTGCAGCCGGCTTGTCCGCTACGGTCTGCCCGCCAAGCTGCAGCACCTGGCCGACGTAGATCCTGTTGCGGTTGCTGAGCGAATTGTAAGCCATCAGTTCGGTTTCACTCACCCCCGCCCGCCTGGCAATCTCACCCAGCGTGTCGCCACGGCGCACGATGTATTGCGACGCATCGGCGGGTAGCGGCGCGCTCGGCCCGCTGTAAGGCAGTCTCAGCACCTGCCCGGCGCGGATCCGATGCCGGCTGCGCAGCCCGTTCAGGGCAACCAGTTCGCTGACAGAAGTACGGTACCGCGCGGCAATGACCGAAAGACTGTCACCCCGCTCCACTTTGTGAAACATATCCGGAGTCTGGTCGGCGTACCGCTGTGCAGCGGGTATCGAGGCGATCAACCGGCTCACCGGCTGCTGCACCACGCTCTTCGGCACCCGCAGCCGGAACCCTTTCGGTACGTACTTGCTGCCGTTGAGAACAGCGGGCATCAGTGCCGGATTCCACGAACCGAGTTGATCCGATGTAACGCCCAGCGCAGCACCGAGCGCCTGCAGGGGCATATAGTCCGGCATCGTCACCACCAGATCCTGCTGCGGTTGCATGCGCTGCACCGGACCGAAGTGTTGCTCTGCGTTCTGTTCTACCTCCAGGGCAGCGAGAAAAGCGACATAGAAATTCCGGGACGCGAACCCGAAAGCACGGCCAGTGTACTTTTCGATAATGACATCGATGTCTTCGGTACCGACCCGCTTGACGGCCCGCCGCATGCCCGCAACGCCGTGATTATAGGCGGTAATGGCCAGCGGCCACGATTTCAGAATGGAATAATTGTATTGCAGCAGCTTGGCAGCCGCTTCGCTGGACAGGTAAGGGTCACGCCGCTCATCGACAACATAGTCGATCTGCATGAACCGCCGGCCCGTAGAGCGGGTAAACTGCCACATCCCGGAAGCCCCCACGTTCGACCGGGCCTTCGGATTGAATGACGACTCCACATGCGGCAATGCAGAAAGACTCTCCGGGACCCCTGCCTCGGCGAGTTTTTCGCGGATAAAATCCTGCCACTGCCCGCTGCGTACCAGGCCGGCGTGAAACCGGTCCGCCAGCCCCTGCTGCATGCGGATATTTCCTGCTGCCCGGCGCAGTTCGGCATTGGACACATTTTCCGGCCATAGCGACAAAACGCGCGCCTCGGTGGCCGTCAGCTGACTGCGCTTGCCATCCGCCAGCGTATTCAGAATTCCGCTGTAGCGCCCGCGAACGCTTTTGAATATTCTGCGCCGCTTCGAGGCGCTGGCCGATGGCGGGAGATCTACTTTCTCATAGACGATACCGAGGTGACGTTTATCGTGGGCCAGCGCCTGATCGGTGGTGACCTCGGCAAATACGCGCTGCCAGAAGGCGATACCCGGCTCCAGGCCCGCGGGTCGCGGCATGGTCTGCGCGATCGCCGTGTGCGCCGCCAGACCCAGCCACAGCACCAGCATGCAAACCAGCATACGGCCCGGAGATTTACCCGAGAAACGAGCCGAGAAACTCACTGTAATATGATTCAGTCCCGTCATGGATGCTCCGCATATTCCTTTCTGACCCGCCACCTGCATACTGCCAATTTACACCCCTCCGGTACCAACCGGCTTCACATAATTCGGGAGGCTGTTGCTGACGGTACCCGGCTCCGCGCTCCCTGCCCTTGCCGGCCCGAGGCTGGCCCGGGGTCGGCCGCTCTTGTCTGCCGGTGCCAAAGCCACTATAACCCTCTGGCCAATTATCCATAATTTTCAGCAAGTTTTGAGTATTATCTATGCGTCGAGTCAAATCTACCGGATCATGGCATAAACATTCGTGAGCGTCGCAAACCGCATACATCGGAAAACCGCTCTTTACAGGTTCTGGCAGCCCCGCTACTGGCCGCTGTGGATCAGCCTGGCGGTATTGCGCCTGATCGTTTTTCTGCCCCTGTCGATACAGCTGTTCATCGGCCGGCGGCTGGGGGACCTGGCCCTTGTGACCGTAAGGAAACGCCGCGAGATTGCGGCGGCAAACCTGGCCCTGTGTTTCCCGAAACTCTCCGATGCGGAACGCATAAAGCTGTTGCGCAAGCATTTTCAGTCCCTGGGAATGATGGTCATCGAGATGGGCATGGGCGGCTGGGCCAGCGATGCACGGCTGAACCGGCTGGTGCAGGTAGAAGGCATCGAGGAACTGCATCGCGCACTGGACCAGGGCCGCGGGGTATTGCTGCTCTCCGCGCACCTGGTCGCACAGGAGCTTTGCGGGCGAGTCCTGATCCAGCAGATCGACTCGCTTGCAGGCCTGTACCGTATCAACAGGAACCCGATGGTTGACGAACTGTTGAGACGCAGCCGGGGGCGAACGTCAACCTACCTGATTCCCAAAGACAGAATACGCATGATGCTGCGCGCCTTGCGGGAGGGCACCCCCGTCTGGTATGCGGGCGATCAGAGCTACCGGGGCAAAGGAGCCGTGCTGGTGCCTTTTTTCGGCGAACCGGCAATGACCACCAGCGCGCTCAGCCAGCTGGCACGAATCAGCAAAGCCCCGGTCGTGCCGTATTTCACCCGGCGGCTCGCAGACCATTCCGGCTACCGGATTGAAATTCTTCCGGCCCTCGACAACTTTCCGACCGGCGACCCGGCGACCGATGCGATACGCATCAACGAACTGCTGGAAAATTTTATTCGCACATGCCCGGAACAGTACTACTGGATCCACCGGCGTTTCAAAGGCCGGCCCGGGGAATATCCCGATCCCTACGCATCCCGTCGAACGGAACGATAAGCCTGCTCGATCAGTTTCCATTCATGTTCCGAAAACCCGGGCACGCCCTCGCGGGTAATCTTCCTGAGCGAGCGGTGCAGCCGGTCCATATTTCTCTCGCGCCAGATGCCGGGCCGGGACATCACCCGGCCGCGATCGAAATCCAGCAGGTATACCCGATCACGGCTGTCTACCTGGAGGTTATGCGCGGTCAGATCGGCATGAAAAATATGCGCGCAGTGAAATCGGGCCACGCAGGTACCGATCTGGCGCCAGACGTCGTCAGAAACGTCCCCGGATGCCAGCCGGGTAGAGAACGGGACCACATCGGGAATCAACTCCGTTATCAGATCCGCCGTGTACCTCAGGCCGTGCCTGACGTAGCGGGCGGCTACCGGGCGCGGCGCCGGCAATCCGGTCCGCTGCAGATGCTCCAGAAGCTGCCATTCACGAAATGGCCGCGTCCGGTCCCGCGGCACGCGTATGAACCGGTCGCTCAGGACACGCCCGACATATCCTCCACGGTGGTAGTGCCTGAGCACCCAGGACTGTTCATCGTGCTCGATAAACAGGGTTTGCCCCCGCCCGCCCGAATAGCCCGGGGCGGCCGGAGCATCGGGCCACGACGCAGGATCGAACAACTCCGCTCGCATTTGGCTGACAAGAGCGTCATCGTATACGATCACGCTCCTGTCAATTGTCACGATGCGCCTGGCCATCCCTGATGTCACTCCTGTTCAAACAACCGCCCGAAGCAGTCTGCATGGTTCGATTGTCCGCCATCGGAGACTGCTGCCATACCCTGCCGGTAGCAAGAACGATTCAGTCTGCCTGGCCCGAGACCCGGGTTTACTGGATTATCGGAAAAACCGAACACTCACTCCTGAGCGGTGCGGACGGCATCGAGTTTATCATTTTCGACAAGAGCAAAGGGACCAGCGGCCTGCGAGACGTTCGCCGCCAGCTGCAGCAGCTGCGCTTTCCACTGCTGTTGCATATGCATGCCTCCATGCGGGCAAACTTCGTCAGCCGGATGGTCAGGGCAGAGGTGCGGCTGGGTTACGACCGGGCTCGCGCGCGCGATTTCCAGTGGCTGTTTTCCAACCGGAAGATCCCGGCCCGGCCGCAACAGCATGTCATGGACGCCCTGTTCAGTTTCGCCGAATACATAGGGCTGACCGACCGGGTACTGCGGTGGGATATCCCGGTTTCCGCTCAGGACCGGCAGCTGGCTGCGGATATCTGCAGCGGCGACCAGCCAGTCTGCGTGATCAGCCCCTGTTCCAGCCAGCGGTTCAGAAATTACCGCAACTGGCGATGGGAAAATTACGGCGAAGTGACCCGGTACCTCCACGAGCGATACGGCGCAAAAATCATTCTGACCGGGGCGGCAACGGAAATCGAAAAGCAGTTCGGCCGGGAGATCGAAAAACTGGCGCCCGGACCGGTCACCAATCTCATCGGCCGGACCAGCCTCAAGCAACTGCTGGCGATCCTCGGACAGGCCGGTTTGCTGATCTGCCCCGACTCCGGGCCGGCACACATGGCGGCCGCGGTGGGCACACCCGTCATCGGACTCTATGCAACCTCGAACCGGTGGCGTACCGGCCCCTACTTCTCCCAGGACCTGGTGGTCGATGCCTACCCGCAGGCCGTGCGGGAGGAATTCGGCAAGCCCGTCGAAGCGCTGCGCTGGGGCGGCAGGGTGCGCAACAAGGACGCCATGGACCTGATTCGCGTGCCCGATGTGCTGGCAAAGATCGATGCCGTGCTCGGGCCGGACGGGAGATCGGGTACACTGCAAGAAACAGCTGACAGCGACGGGGTGACGCGATAATGCTGGAGTCATTCGATGAAGACCGGTTGCGGTCGGCAGAACCGTATACCGTCAGCGATCTGCTCGAGCAGGGGAAAATCGTTCATTTTCCACGCTGTCCGGTGCCGCTCGCCAGCGAGGCCGACCTCGAGCGGTTGCGCAGGGACCTTGCCGGACAACTGAAACGCAAGAATGCCAGCTATCACCCGGAATCCGACCGGGTCACCGGTCTTCAGCCAGGCGCGCCGCTGGCCGGACTGGCCTACGATGTGCTGACGCGCCACAGGCAGGCGGTCAGTGATTTTCTGTCGGGCATCATGCCGAAGCTCATGCCCGATGCAACGATCGGCACCTGCAGTTTCCGGCCGGTAGAGGAACAAGGCCGCAACCTCTCGGCACACGCAAGCAGCGAACTGATTCATATCGATGCCGGCGCATACGGGGCGACCAACGGCGACCGGATCCTGCGATTTTTTGTCAATGTCAATCCGGACACCGACCGCGTATGGGCCACCAAGGGCAGTTTCGCCGAGGTGTTCGAGCGCTACGGCAGCAAGGCCGGGCTGGCTGCTGCAACCGGCAATGCGCGTTACCTGGAAAGAGGGCTGCTGGACAGAGCACGTACGGCTGCACTGCATGGCGTCAGCCACCTTCTGCCCGCGGCCACCATCCTCGACAGCAGCCCTTACGACCGGGCAATGCGGAAATTCCATAACTACATGAAAGACACTCCGGAATTCAGGAACGATCCGGCCGGTTACCAGGAAATCCGCTTCGCTCCCGGTTCAGCCTGGATGGCATTCGCCGACGGCGTCAGCCATGCCTGCATATCGGGCCGGCATGCATTGATCTGGACCTGCCTGGTTCCGCTCAAGAACAGTCACCTGCCGGAACTTGCGCCGATCAACATTCTGCGCCGGGCTGCCTGACGCAAGCACTGCTGCGCAGGCATCAGAATTCATCGTCGGCGTCGTCATCGTAGAGATCGGAAATATCCTCGTGCGCAATCCCTTTATGGCAATCGATGCAGGTTTCTCCTTTTTCAGGCCCTTCGCGGTGCCGACGCCATGCAGTCCGGGTCTGGGTCTCTTTGGTCATGGCATCGTAGCTGTGACAGTTTCGACACTCCTGGGAATCATTGTCGCGCATTGACTCCCAGACCCGGGTTGCCAGTTCCAGGCGCTTTGCCTCGAACTTTTCCGGGGTATTGATCGCTCCGGTGAGCCAGTGAAACAGCTCGTTCGTTGCATGGAGCTTGCGCCTGATCTTGGAGAACCATGGTCTCGGGACGTGGCAATCCGAGCAGGTCGCACGGATGCCGGTCCGGTTCTGATAATGGACCGTACCGGTGTATTCCTCATAGACCGTATCCCGCATCTCATGACAGGAAATACAGAACCCGAGGCTGTTGGTTGCCTCCAGTACGGCATTCAGCGCACCCCAGCCAACGATCCCCACCAGGCACAGCCCAAGAGCAATCCCCCAGCGGACCAGGAACTTCGGCTTGCGGCTAGTGGCGGGTGGCGCGATAACCGGGCCGGACATGGGACAGCCTTTCTGCTTCGTAGCCTACAAGCAATTCGGTAATCTCTGCCAGCGTACGGTAGAAGTCGATGATCGATTTTTTCGCCACGTCCCTACGGAACTCGGGTATCCAGACCGCAAGATGCCGGGAAAGAAAATCATGTTGTGCCAGAACATAAGGCTCGACGTTATGCTCCTCGATCAGGGACTGCGCTTCTTTTGCGGCCAGAAAGTGCATGAATTCCAGCTCGCCGGTCAGGGTATCTTCGAGTTCGTGAGACGTCTCGGCCACCGCAAGACCGAAGTTCTCATAAAAAGCCCGCAGTTCAAGCATGATGTGGGCCTTGTTGGCGTGTTTTACGTATTCGCTTTCATACAGCGACGCACTTGGCGTGGGCATATTGGTTTGAAAGCTGTTCAGGTAGTCCGCTTCGAAATCGGCCAGACTGCTGCCGGCCACTCTCAGCCCGTCAGCGATGACAGCTCCCCTCTTCCCCGGCATGCAGTGCTCGATGCAACACATCACGTCTTTCCGGAATGCGCCATCGACAATCTGTGCATACTGATCGAGATCGGGGTAGCTGAACCCGAAGGCCAGCAGACCATAAAGATTGCTTCGGACCATTACATCTTCTGCGCTGTTATTCATCGATGGTGTCCTCGCTGGCAATTGCAAAACAGGCTTATTCAATTTCCTCGGCGGTATCCTGAAATTCCTCTCGGAACGGCGGCACCGGCTCTCCACTGAATACGCCATAAAGCCTGAAATGGGTATGGATGGCTTCACCACGAATTGCGGTATCGAAATCGAAGGCGTACTTCGCATCGATTTGCGGCGTGAACGGAGTAAACGGCGCTTTGGCGTGCTGCCAGGGAGAGCCCTCGTAATTGAGGTGACAGCCTGCGCAGGCGTCGGCAAAGTCGAAGTTCTGGCCGGCTGCAACCAGTTCACTGCGATCCGTCGATTCGGCTTCCAGCTTCAGCCGGTGCTCGGCATCGCTGTGAATTTCCCGGTACAGGCTGCCGGCTCCATGACAGGACTCACAACCGACCCCGGCCAGCCGCCGGGCGCGGGCTTTCGGCAGATCGACGGCGTAGCCACCGGGCTTTCCATACCCGGTGGTATGGCACCCGAGACAGTCGGAATCAGCCGTGTAATCCTTGTCCGGGTCCAGATCGGCCTTCAGTCTGGCTTCGCGCCCGGACCCGGCCTTGAGGGAATCGAAGGCCCTGGCGTGAGCGGTATCCCGCCAGGGCTTCTCGTGGGTATCGTGACATTTGATGCACACCTTGTAGCCCTCGAAGCGGGCGGTATCTGCAGCTGCCGTACCGGGCAGCGCAGACAAGCCCCACAACAGCACCACCGTGACCAGCGTTCGAAGCACATTCACCGCCCGAGCCCGTTGCAACAAACCGTGGCCTGGAAAAGCATGATCATCCGATCCGGGCGGCTTCAGGTCAGAGGGCTCATCATCATATCGGCGGAACGGGCGCCGATAAGAACGTCCATAATTTCCGATGGTTTGTTCTTTCGCTTCCGGTCCCGTTCCTTGCCGAGCACGGCAAGTACGTTTTTTACCTCGCTGCCGAACATCTTCTCCAGCAGGGCCAGCGGAATCTTGGCATCCCGGGCCGTTTTTCCCATGCCGTCTTCCATCATCGGCCCGAGGAACGGAGGAACATAGTAGACGTTGGGCCTGGTGCCGAATTCCGCATACAGCGGAAGAGCCACCTTCCATGTCCTGACCAGTTTGTACACCGAACTGTCCGGATCGTCGAGATACCCGACATGCATGGCGCGGCCGACGCATTGGGCCACACAGGCAGGAGCAACGCCTTTCTCCACGCGGGGGAAACACCCAAAACATTTGTTGGCCTGCTGGCTCACACCATTAAAATAGGGCTTGGCGTAGGGACAGGCCTCGATGCAATCTTTCTTCCCGTCGCATTTGTCGAGATTAATGACGACCAGTCCATCCTGGACCCGTTTGTAAATGGCATCGCTGGGACAGGCCTCCAGGCATGCGGGCTTCTCGCAGTGGTTACACATCCGCGGCAGGTAGAAATAGTAGTTGTTGGGGAAATCACCGGCGCCCTGATCGTCTTCCCAGTTGGGCGCCCAGCGCGCGCTGGGCCTTGGCCTGACCCGGCCTTTCACGCCCTTGAACAGGCGATCCTCATAGTCGAACTCGAAAGGAACACCATAATCCGCCAGCCCCGGGCGTTTTCCCTTTTGCAGCTCGTCATTCCTGTATCCGCCACCCTTTTCCGGCCAGTTTTTCGGATAGCCAAGGCCGGGCGCGGTTTCGACGTTACGCCAGTACATGTAATCCTGGCCCGGATTTTTGGACCATAATCTCTTGCACGCGACGGTACAGGTTTGACATCCAATACACTTGTTCAGATCAGTGACGAAGGCCAGTTGTCGATTTGATCTGGTCATTGCTTCCGTCGTCATAGCGGTATTCCTCCAAGTTGGTTACGTCGTTATCCCGGGTCCGGCTGCACCGGAGGTCGCTTCAGGCCGGAGCAGCCCCGAGATAGCGTTTGACCTCAACGCGAACATCGCGATTGGTCCCTCCCGGCCCGTAATAGTTGGGCTTGAATCTCAGATGACCGTAGTTGCCTACCAGCGCCGTAGGCGAAAGCCTGATCGGTATCACACTCTGTGAGCCGCCTTCCATCAGATCCTGGTATAACTCGGGCGTGTGATTCATCGTGACGCGTCCCGCCTGTTCGCCGGCGCGAATTTTCACTCGTGCAATGATCCTTCCATGGTCGTTCCATACCTCGGCCCAATCATTGTCCTTCAGCCCCCTGGCCGCCGCTTCGACAGCTGACAGTTCGATCAGCGGCCCACCCCGGTGCAGGCGCAGCATCAGCACGTTGTCCTTCCATGTCGAATGGATGGCATAGCGGCTGTGCGGGGTATTGAATCGCAATGGATATTTGTCTGCATCCACCGGCGCTTTGTACACCGGCAGCTCGACGCCCATGGCAAAGAAGGTCGGGTGATCGATAAAGAACTGTTGCCGGCCTGTCAGGGTTGGCCACGGTTTCTTGCTGACAGTGAAGTGCTGGAAAGGCGTATAGGGGATATTCTCCTTCATCGGAGAGGTCCAGTTGAGCTTGAATCGCTGCGCTCCCTTTTCCCGCAGCATATCGAGTGTGATGCCCTTCGTATGCGGCGCTTTCCTGAGAAAGAACTCCACCGCCGCAACATCGGTCTCCAGTTTTCCATTGTCGGTATAGTCATCCAGGAGCCTGGACAGATCGCGGGCCCATTTGAACTGCTCGTCGTAATACCTGGCGTAGCCTTTCCTGACCGCCGCTTCTGCGACTTTTGCGGAAATAAGCCGGAAGATTTCCCAATCGGTTTTCGATTCCCATAGCGGCTCGACCGCCGGCTCGGTCATGTTGAGGTAAGTATGCTCATGGGACATATTCAGGTCGGTCTTCTCATACCAGTGGGCTGAAGGCAGAACAATGTCTGAATACAGCGCCATGGTGTCCATGCGGAAGTTGGCGGTAACGATCATTTCCAGCTTCGGCCACAGGTTGCGCAGCATGTATTTCTGGCCTTTGGCCTGGTTGAGGAAATTCCCCCGATAGCAGAAGAACACCTTGGGGTCGCGGCCATCGCGCGGATAAAGCGGCATCTGCCCGGTATCCAGACTTTCTTTCAGGAAAGCCGCCGTATCGATGCCCTCGTTCTCCATGGCGTCGTAGACTTCGCTGTGGTAGTAGGACCAGATCGTGGTCTGACAAAACCGGTGCTTTTGGCCGCCGCGAGGGAAGGACAGCGCGCCGACACCCGGCAGGGGCACGGGCTTCCACTGTCCGATGTAGTGGTTGACACCGCCGCCATTGCGGCCATCGTTGGCCGTCAGCGCTGACAGGAAGTGGAAAACCCGCATGTTGACGTCGCTGTAGTACCAGTGATTGATACCCGCCCCGGTAATGATCATCGACGGTTTGATCGTTGCATAGTCCGTCGCCAGTCTCGTGATCGCTGCCGCGTTGACACCCGTGATGGCGCTCACCTGGCCCGGCGAGTAGTCCTTCATGATCTGCTCTTTGTAGTTCGCGAAGACCGGCCGCACATTGACCCGGGTGCCGTCTTTGAGCTTCACTTTGAAGGTCCCTTCCAGGGCCGGGTCGAGATCCCCAAGATCCAGATAGCCCTTCGGGAAGGTCAGTGTGTTACGACCGAAAAACGGCGGTTGAACGGGCGGTTTCTTTTTCGGTTGCTCGCCCCAGCTGCCCTTCATCCTTACCGGTTTCCGGGTTTTGCTGTCCCATGCGTAGAACATGGCATCGGAGCCCCCATCAACCATGTCGGTCTCGCGCAGGAAAAGACCATTGTCGGTACGTACCAGGAACGGCATGTCGGTCTGTTCCTTAAGATTATTCGCATCGTACAGGCCTTTCTTGATGATGACGTGAGCCATACCCAGACCAAGTGCAGCATCTGTACCGGGCCTGGGATGGATCCACTGGTCGACTTTGATGGAAGTTGCGTTGTATTCAGGCGAGATGCTGACCAGCCGGGTTCCGTTCATTGCCGCTTCCGTCAGGTAATGAGCGTCCGGAATACGCGTCGTCAGCGGATTGGAGCCCCAGGTGATAATCATCCGGGCGTTAAACCAGTCGGCCGTCTCGCAGCCTTCACCCTGGATGCCGCAAGTCTGGGCCGTGCCCGTGGGAGCATCGCCGTACCAGTCGAAGAACGTATGGGTATGGGCGCCGATGAAATGTGCGAAACGGTGGCCGGCCGAGAAAGATATCGGCGCGACAGCCGGCACCGGCGTAAACACGCTGATGCAGTCTGCGGAGTGGTCGCGGATCGTATCGACGACCTTGTCGGCGATCATCTCCAGCGCTTCGTCCCAGGAGGCACGGCGCCATTTACCCTCACCGCGTTCACCGGTCCGGATCAACGGGTACTTGACGCGATGTGCGCCATACATATAGTCCGCCGCACAGGCACCCTTGTTGCAGCCGCGCGGATTGTATTCGGGGATCCCGTCGAAGGAAGGCAGATCTTTCGATGGTTCCTCGCGCAATACCACGCCGTCTTTCGCGTAAACGAAATGGGGACAGGCACCGGTGCAGTTGATCAGATGAGCGCCCCGGGTCTTTTTGTCCCAGGTCCACTCATTCCGGTGCAGATTCTCCCAGCCGGTGTACTCGTACTGTGCATTGGGATCCTGCGTGGCCGCTAAAGTCTTGAATGCAAAGCCGCCACTAAACGCGGCTGCCAGGCAACCGGCACCGGCAACCTTGAGGAATATTCGACGTGTCGATCTTGGCATTTCAGGATCTCCTGTTCAGGTAACGCTTTTTGTATGCAGGTCTGATTCACTCTCCCGGATTCACTTCTCCCGGATTCACTTCTCCCGGGCTCATTTCTCCGGGGCTCATTTCTCCGGGCTCATCTCTCCAGAGTCTCGAATACGTCCTTCACGCTGTGAATCGTGCCCAGGATGATGGGGTCGCCATAGCGCGTGTGGTACAGGTTTTCCGGCACGGACATCAGCGCAATCACCAGGTTGTTAAACGCGGTGAGATCGTTCATCTCGAAATAGGTAATGAAGTCGAGACCGGACAACCCCGTGCTGTGATACAGCTTGCGTTTGACGCTCACCAGGTGCTTTAGTGTCGGAATCGTATGGCCTTCCGCCATTGCCAGCCGCTCCGCCGCCGTCATATTCCACCAGGCCGCGTTCTTCTGCACCGGAATAACGATGGCATAGCGGGGCATGCCGCCCTGATAGGTTGCCGACTTCAACCCCTTGTTCAGCTCGGGCGATTTTTCGGGGGTAACGTAGTTCAGCGGTTTGGTCACACCCACGAGGGTTTCCGTTACCTCGGAGTAGCGGCCAATCAGCGTGCGCCGGAAATCGACCATAAAATCCTGCCCCTTGGTCAGCTCATAGCTGTGCACACGCAGGAAGTAATCCGAGTTTGCATTGAGGCCCCGGGTCAGATAGGCATCCACGAGGACATCGCCGCTGTGCATGGCGACTGTTTTCACTACCTCGGCGGCAGCCCCCCGACGATCTGCCGGTGTCATCTCGTCCCAGTCGGCGCGCAGCCTGAACGTCGCCACAATACCGAACACACCGCTTTCTTTCAGGATCATCCCGCGATCGATTTCAGCCAGCGCAGCGGTTGAAAACGTGAGCCCCGCCAGGCAGGCAACAACAATGGCAAAAAATGCCGCTCTTTGCTTCCGTATCAGAATCATGACTGTCTCCTAAATTTCGATCACTAACGTAAAACCGCGATTCACCAGCTGACCGGCGGCCTGCGGCGTGTGCCTAGAATGTGAACAACAGGCCTCCCTGAATCTTTTTGGCACTCGGCGCGGACCTTCCCCATATGTCACCCGCTGAGAAATAGCCCAGTCGGGTATAAAACGAAAAACTGTCTGTAATGGTGTAGTTGAAGTTCAGATCGGCTTCCCAGCCTATGTCATCGGATCTCTCCGTTTCACCCGGCGCGGCCGTGCCGTCATTGGGATGTAACAGGACACCTTCGCCAATCAGCTGATCTTCCGAGGCAACGAAATAGGAGAGAATGCCTTCGATCTTCAGCCTGTCGGTCGGCTGATGGAAAGCCGACAGCTGCAAGAAAGTCGTATTGGCAAAACCGGCGCCGGCATTGTTGCCGTCAGCACCTGCTGTACCGGGAATATAGGAGTCATAACCGTGAATGTCGTTTCCGTAGATGTTCGCAATATGGAAACCGATGGCATTCATAAACAGGCTCTGGAAGTCCGACTGATCGTTATCGGTCGGGTCGTTGTCTCCACCGCCATACCCTACGGCGAACCCCACTCCTGAGCGGATATCAGGCAGTGCATACTGGAACCTTGCGTATCCCATCCACGCATCGTTGTTCAGGCGCTCCCCTTTTGCCGCCTTGTAAGGCGTCTCCCCCCCAAACCAGGCAGCTTCCAGCTGATAGGACAGGCGGCCACTTGAACCATCTGCGGTTAAATCCACATACTGCTTTTCCGGAAAGCCCTGGTCTCTCCTGGAGTCTTTCTGGAAAGCGTAGGTCAACTGCAGAGCCAGGTTTTTCTGCTTGTATTTTCCGAATATGACGAACGCTTCGAGGTCATTGTCCTTGGATCCTTCGGGATCGGGAGGAACCGTATTGGGAATCGTTTCTCCACCCTTGACGATGACGCCGCCAAAAGCGTAGGGCTTCAGGGGTTTCACTACCTTGGCGGAATCGCGAATGGTGCTGACCACAATTCCGTTGCCAAGTTTCAGCGGCAACCGCCCTGCCGAAGCCTTGACGAAGCCGTTGTAGTTCAGATACAGGTACCTGGTTCGCAAATCCCACAGGGAATCGCGCGTCACCGCCGGCCCACCGGGCGCGGAGTTCGAATCCATGCCGTTGCCAAAAACGGCGCCCTCCGGATCCGAAAAATCGTCCCCGGCAATATCAACGGCGATAACGATGGAAACCTTGTCCTTCCTGATTTCCGATGAAATATAGCTGCGAAAATCATAGAACGAATCGTCTGCAACTTTGGAGGATGCCGGACCGCCTATGTCCGTCAGTTCCCGAAACCTGTTCTCCAGCGTTGCCTCGATTCTGCCGATGCCGCTGAATGAAACATCGAGGCCGCCAAAAATTTTCTTTCTGAGTTCCCTGACCCCCTCGTCGGAGTCCAGGTCGATTTCAGTCGCCGAACAAACGCCTGCTCCAAGCAGCATAAAACCCACGAATAACCACATTGCCAGTTTTTTCATAGCCTAATTCCTCCAAATGAGGGATACCCGGGAACGGTAGAGCACGGTCTGTGCACCGGACAAACGCAGCGGAAGACCGCCGGCCGGTTACCGGAACCTGCTCGTAAACTTTCGAATGTTGGTATTGAAAGCGGGCTGCGGCGATATTGGCGCCCACTGGTTTGGTTTTTATACAACCATAGTGTATTCACTACACCGACCCAGGCTTTCTTGAACAGATTGGCATGATCGCCATCTCCTCATCGGGAAAGTTCCCTGCCTTTTGACAAGCAAACTAATCAAAGTAACTGTTCATAGCTATGACTTATGTCAAAAATATCTTTTTATAAAACACAGCTGTTCAGCAATCGTTATTCGTATTTGAATTTTTTTTGCGTCAAACGGTAACGAAACGAAATCACACGAACGAATAACCGCAAACTGCATGACGCCACACAATGTCAACGATGTTTCGACGAGAGAAATAAAGCAGCGGCTGTGAATGCTGTCTGAAGTTTTGGGTCAGAGATTCCCCAGTATTCCCGCTGTTACCGATTCGGGCGAGATTTCTTTCAGACAACGCAGGTGCCCGAGCGGACACTCTCTTTTGAAACAGGGGCTGCATTCGAGACCCAGATAGTGAATCGATTTCGCCGCGGTCAAAGGCGGCGTGAAGTCAGGCGAACTCGAACCGTAGACGGCAACGACGTGGGCCCCGGAAGCTGCAGCGACATGCATGAGACCGGAGTCGTTGGTCACGGCAAAATCAGCCATCGACAGCAAATCCACCGTATCCTCGAGCCGGGTTCGCCCGCAAAGATTGATTACGCGTGGTCCCCCGCTGTTGCGAATCGCCTCGCCGTCGGGATGCTCTTTTTCCGACCCCAGTACCCATACTTCAATTCCGGTTGCGGTCAGCTGGCGGGCCAGCTCGCCAAAATGCTCAACGGGCCATGACTTTGCCGGCCCGTACGCCGCACCGGGCATCAGCGCCACCACGGTCCCTGCTTCGTGCAGTTCGAAACGGGTACAGAGCGCTTCGCAGTTTTGCCTGTCCACCGTCAGCTCCGGTAACGGCGGTTGCGGCAATGCTGCATCGATCGGCTGCCCCAGCGCGAGAAAGCGCTTGACGGTCTGATCGAGCAGCAGGCGGTCCAGTACCCGGACATCCGTCAGCAAACCGTACCGGTATTCGCCGCGAAACCCGACCCTGCGGGGGATATTGGCAAACCATGGCACCAGTGCCGCCTTGAATGAGCGGGGTAATACAATGGCCCGGTCATAGGCCACAGCACGCAAAGATCGCCCGATCCGGTACCGGGCTGCCAGGCCCAGTTCACCGTGACCCAGCGGCATCGGCACGGCACGGTTGACCTCGGGCATTCTGTCCAGAAGAGGCTGGGACCACGCAGGCGCCAGCACATCGATCAGCACCCCGGGATCGTCCCGGCGAAGCAGTCTGAACAATGACTGGGCCATGACCATGTCACCGACCCATGAGGGCCCGACAATCAGCAGTTTTTCCCTGTCGAGCATGAGAGCGTCAGCCGTTCAACCCGGGCAGTCGGCTGTCAGCATGTTTCGCGGCTGTCGCTGACGGTATCCAGATAGTGTTTGACACCCTTGTCTACCGTCATGAAATCCGCACTGAATCCGGCCTCCCGAAGTCCGGTCAGATCGGCCTCCGTGAAACTCTGGTAACTGTTTTTCAGTTGTTCGGGAAAAGGTATATAGCAAATACGGCCCCGGCCATGCCAGGCGATGACCGCGCGGGCCATCTCATTGAATGTCTGGCTTTTGCCGGTACCCAGGTTATAGATGCCCGAGCATTCGGGATGCTCCATGAACCAGCGGTTCACACTGACAACGTCATCGACGTAAACAAAATCACGGCGCTGTTCACCGTCTGCATAACCGCCGCTGCCTTCGAACAGCCGGACTTCGTCACCCTCCAGCAACTGCCGGTGAAAATGCCAGGCAACGCTTGCCATGCTGCCCTTGTGCTGCTCTCCCGGGCCGTAGACATTGAAATAGCGCAGGCCCGCTACCTGTGAATCCGGCTTTGAGCCGGCCAGAATCCGGCGTACATACTGATCGAACATCAGCTTGGAAAATGCGTAGACATTGATCGGCCGCTCGTTCGCCCGGTCGACACCAAAACACTGACCCGCGCCATAGACGGAAGCGGACGACGCATAGATCAGCGGAATCCGGCGCTGCAGACAATAGTGCAGCAGATGCTTCGAGAATTCGAAGTTGGTATGCATCATGTAGCGCCCGTCCCACTCGGTGGTGGTACTGCAGGCACCCTGATGAAAAACGCACTCGACAGAAGCAGCCAGGTCCCGGTTCGACCTGATGGAGGCCAGGAAATCGTCCTTGTGCAGGTAATCGGCAATATCGCAATCGGCCAGGTTGAAGATCTTGTGGCCGTCCTGCAGGTCATCGACCGCCAGGATATCGGTTATCCCGGATCTATTGAGCTGCCTGACGATGTTGCTGCCGATAAAACCTGCGGCACCCGTGACGATAATCATGTCCGGCCGGTCAGTCCCGCTCGACCAGCGTATAGACGGCACCACAATAAGGGCACTTCGCCGTCCCTTCTTTCTCTATCGGCAAAAAAACCCTGGGATGCGAATTCCACTGATACATTCCCTGCATGGGACAGGACAATGGCAAATCAGCCGCTACGACCCGATAGCAATTTTCCGCGTTGGGTTGAATCAGCTGCTCCGTCGCGTCATCCGCCGTTTGAGTCACTGCCTTGCTCCTTAGTTTTCCATGATCGCCATTACCGGGGCCGAATTATAGCAGCCCCCCGGCCGGCATCAGTATTGCTGCTATGACCGGGCTTCGGTAAATACTTTCTCCCACATACTCCGCACGAATCCGGCATGTTCCGCTGCAAGCCCCATATCGATAAAGCCCTTCCTGCCGGCCAATGCCAGGTGGTGCAGGTGACGACGATACCACTTGTAGGTATCGCTCAATCGCACTGCATCGCTGCTGTCCAGTACATTGTACTGGGCAAGAGACTCGAGTTGCCGAATATTATCCGGATACCGCAGCAGGTCCGGATGCTGCGGCGCTGAATTCAGCACCAGGTACTGAACAATGAATTCGATGTCCGCCACGCCACCGGCATCCTGCTTGATATCGAACAGATCGGCAGACCCCCGGGAAAGTTCCCTGCGCATCCGCCGGCGCATCTCGATGACATCCGCCATCAGGCGATCATGATGCACATACCCGGTCAGCGCCTGAATGCGCAATCGCTCGAAAGCATCGCGAACCCGGCGGTGCCCGGCCACCGCCCGGCTGCGCAACAATGCCTGGTGCTCCCAGGTCCAGGCATTTTCCCTTTGATAGCGAAGAAAAGCCGACAGGCTTGAGACCATCAGTCCCGAAGCACCACTGGGCCGCAGCCGCGTATCGACTTCGTACAGCGCCCCGGTGCTGGTAGACAGCGTCAGGATATGGATGATCCGGCGGGTCAGGCGGGCGAAAAAGACGGGGTTCTCGAGCGGCTTCGGGCCATCGGTAACCTGCTGCTCTCCTTCCGAGTCGTGGAGAAATACCAGGTCCAGGTCGGATGAATAACCCAGTTCCAGGCCGCCGAGCTTGCCATAGGCAATGATCGCGAACCGGGCGTCACGTTTGCCGCTCTCGTCTTCGCAACCCGGTATGCCATGCCGCGATACAAGCTGTCGCCACGACAGCCGGTAAGCAGACTCAAGCACCAGTTCGGCGATGTCGGTCAAACGATCGCTCACTTTCATCACGTCCAGTGAACCGCTCAGGTCGGCGACGGCGACCCGAAAAGCGGCTGCCTGTTTGAAGTTGCTGACGGCATTGAACAGCACCTCCTCATCGTCGTCGTCTGCCGCGGCAACGCGGCGACTCTCCAGGTCCGCAACCAGGTCGGCGCGATCCGGCGCATCGAGAAATATCCTCGGGTCCAGCAGTTCATCCAGCAACAGCGGGTGCATTGCCAGTTGCCGCGACAGGAAATCGCTCATCGCGCATAAGCTGACCAGCCGCTTCAGAGCTGCCGGGTTTTCATTCAGCAGGGCAAAATAGGCAGAGCGCCGCCCGATCGCCTCGATCACGGCCATCACACCGGTCAACGCCTCGGCAGGATTTTTTTCCGCTGCCGCAGCCGCAATCACCGCGGGCATCAGGGCATCCAGCCGCCGGCGCCCATGCTCATCCATGCGCCGGTAGCTGTTACTTTCGCGGTATCGCAACAAACGGTCGGCCACTGCACGGGGGGTATCGAAACCCATCTTCCCGAGCGTGCCGGCCAGTTCATCGGGTGCGCCGCCCCAGACTCCCGACACCGGGGCGCCGGCATCGTCCCGGCCGGCCTCTTCAACGCCGCGAAACACGATGTCCCGGAAATGGCTGCGAACGGCATCCCGATGCCGCCGCAACCCCGCGCAGAACGCCTCCCAGTCGTGCGCCCCCATTGCCAGCACGACCCGGCACCGGTCGATCTCTTTTTCCGGAACATCGTGGGTTTGCCGGTCGTTAATGGCCTGAATGCAGTTTTCCAGCTTGCGCAGGAAAAAATAGGCGGCCTTAAGCTCCGCGGCAGCGGACTCCGGCAAACATCCATGCTTCACCAGCCGGTCCAGTGCCTTGAGCAGGCTGCGCTCCCGGAGATCGGCAATCGTGCCGCCCCGAACCAGCTGCAGGGACTGTACAATAAACTCGATTTCACGGATCCCGCCGGGGCCCAGCTTCAGGTTGTCGCGATATTCCCGGCGCCCGACCTCTGCTTCGATCAACGCCTTCATTTCACGCAGCGAACCGAACACGCCGTAGTCAAGATAGCGACGATAGACAAACGGCCGCAGTACCTGGTCATTGAACGCGTCCGCCTCGTCCCATTCGTTCACTACCCGTGCCTTGACATAGGCGTAGCGTTCCCAGTCGCGGCCATTGCGGGCCAGGTAGGTCTCCAGAGCCGGCACGCTGACCGCAAGCGGGCCGCTGTCGCCGAAAGGCCGCAGGCGGACATCCACACGGTAAACAAAACCGTCGCTGGTCGTTTTATCCAGTACGGTAATGATTCTTTGCGCCAGAAACCGAAAGTACTCTTCGTTGCTGATACTTCGCCTGCCGTCAGTTTCACCGGCATCCGAGTACATGAAAATCAGGTCGATATCGGAAGAAAAATTCAGCTCCCCGCCACCCAGCTTGCCCATGGCCAGCACGACGAAACGCGCCGGAGAACCATCCGCAACGCGGGGCGTACCGTAGCGTGGAGAAAGAGACCCCGTAGCCCAGTCGAGCGCCGCGCAGATGAGTGCATCGGCGAGACCCGACAAATCCCGCAGCGTTTCTTCGACATCGGCCATGCCGGCAAGATCGCGCCAGGCTATCCGTACCATTTCCCGGTGGCGCAACTGCCTGAGCGCCTGCTGACACTGCGGCTCGGACATCGTGCCGATATCCGGCGCCGCCGCCATTTCGCGGTACTGCTGCGGCGTACAGGACGCCTGCAAATGACGGGTGGAGGCGAGCTGGTGCAGCATTCCGGGATTGCGGGCCAGCGTACCCGCTACCCACGGACTGCACGCCAGCACCCGGGGCAGCGAGGCGGCCAGCGCCGGATACCTGCTGAGCACTTCTGCAAACTGCGGCGATGATGCGTGCTCATCGAGCCACGCCGCCACCTGCGGGCGCAACGGCTC
>JAJRXW010000223.1 GCA_024276095.1 Gammaproteobacteria bacterium | reverse complement strand
GCTGGCGGTGGCACGAATGCACCTTGATATCTCCGGTGCGGGGCCCATCCGATACCTGGAGAAATCAGCAGAACAACTTGCCGACGAGGAGCCGCACAGCTTTGATGTAGTGACCTGCCTGGAAGTTCTGGAACATGTTCCGGACCCGGGCGGGATGGTTGCCAGCTGCGCTCGACTCGTCAGACCCGGTGGCGACGTTATCTTTTCGACGATCAACCGCAACCTGAAGGCATTTGCCCTGGCAATTGCCGGTGCGGAATACGTTCTCGGGCTGGTTCCGAAAGGCACCCACCAGTACGACAAGCTGATCAAGCCCTCTGAACTGGACACCTGGGGAATGAACGCCGGACTCGAACTGGTGGGGCTTCGCGGCCTGCACTTCAATCCGCTGACCGGTCGTTTCAGTCTTGTCGGGAATGTCGACGTCAACTATTTCGCTCACTTCAAGTCAAACCGATGAGCGCTGTTTTGTTCGACCTCGACGGCACACTGCTGGATACGGCACCGGATATGGTGGCCGCACTCGAACAATTGTGTTCGGAAGAAGCCCAGCCGGCCCAGCCTTTCGATTTAGCGCGGGCGCATGTATCCAACGGGTCCATCGGCCTGCTGAACATTGCCTTTGGAGCCCCCTGGCAGGACCAGTTTCCGCGCCTGCAAAAGCGGTTCCTGGAAATATACGAATCCCGGCTGGATGTCGCAACAGTACTGTTTCCCGGTATGCAGGAGCTGCTGGATACACTCGACGGTGCCGGGCTGTCATGGGGCATCGTGACCAACAAGCCGGCCTTTCTGACCGAGCCACTGCTGGATGCCCTGCAACTGCTGCAACGATGCGCCGCTGTGGTCAGCGGAGACACGCTGGCCGAGCGCAAACCTCACCCGGCACCGATCCTGCACGCGCTCAATCAGATTAACGCGGTACCCGGCCGGTCGGTCTATGTGGGCGACGCAGCCAGGGATATCCAGGCGGGCGCGGCAGCTGGCGTCACAACGGTTGCCGCTACTTATGGCTATATCCAGCCCGGCGACAATCCGTCAGACTGGTGCGCCGACCACTCGATAGACCATCCTGGCGACCTGTTATCGATTCTTGCCGGGCGCGGGATGATCAGCGCAAATGCATCATGATTGACATCGACTTCATCAGTCTCATGTTGGTGGCAGGAACCGGGCTGATTGCCGGTGTCATTGCCTACTATCTGCTCTCTCGCCGCGACCTTCGGGAGCTGTTGAAAGCACACCGGGAAATTGAAACCGTTGTCCGCGACGAGTTCCGGTCCAGCAGAGAACACTCGTCGAAAGAAGCCCGCAGCCTTCGCGAAGAAGTTGCCGCTGCCCAAAAGGCATCCGGCGATTCGATCATCAGTACCGTCGGCGAGATGCAAAAAACGCAACAGAACAGCCTGAATACAGTAGAAAAACGCGTCAAAGCGCTGGTCGATTCGAACGAAACGCGACTGGACAAGCTGCGTGAGACGATTGACGAAAAAATGAAGGTCCTGCAGGCCAGCAACGAGAAAAAGCTGGACGAGATGCGCCAGACCGTCGACGAGAAACTGCAAAGCACACTGGAAAAACGCCTGGGAGAATCGTTTAAACAGGTCAGCGAGCGCCTGGAAGCCGTACAAAGAGGGCTCGGGGAAATGCAGAATCTCGCCACCGGCGTCGGGGACCTGAAGCGGGTTCTGACCAACGTGAAAACACGCGGCACCTGGGGAGAAGTGCAGCTCGGCGCCCTGCTCGAGCAAATCCTGACAGCCGATCAGTTCGAAAAGGATGTGCAGACCAAAAAGGATTCACGAGAGTTCGTGGAGTACGCAATTCGACTCCCGGGCCCTGACGATAACCCGGATGCTTCGGTGTGGCTGCCCATTGACTCGAAATTTCCGCAGGAAGATTATCAGAGGCTTGTGGATGCTGCGGAGATTGCGGACGTTGAGGCAGTAGCCCGGTCTCAGGCGGCTTTGCTGCGGGCGATCAGGAAATCGGCCAAGGACATCTCGGTAAAGTATCTCGATCCACCCAACACCACGGATTTCGGCATCATGTTCCTGCCCACCGAGGGCTTGTATTCGGAAATCGCGCGCCAGCCCGGGCTCCTGGAGCAGCTGCAGCATGACTATCGCATCACCGTAGCCGGACCTTCGAACATTTCGGCCTTCCTGAATGCGCTGCGCATGGGCTTCCGGACGCTGGTGATCGAGCAACGCTCCAGCGAGGT
>JAJRXW010000222.1 GCA_024276095.1 Gammaproteobacteria bacterium | reverse complement strand
ACGTTTGGGTGATTTGCCTATCCAGCTCATAGCGATTTCCTTGCATGCAACAACAGGCTTGCCTGCCTATCCGCTGGCCTGCTCGGCCAGTTCCGGGGCCAGCGCTTTTTGCAGCGCATCGACCAGTCGTTTGATGTCTTTTTTCGCGATCGGTTTGATAAGCCCGCCGGCGAGGGCGACCAGCTTACCGAACATTTTCAGTTCTCCGCTCCATTTGACCAGCGTGCTTCCGTCGATTTCCTCGAGATTGAACCCGGAGACCAGGTTAAAGGCGCTGCCCATCACCGTGCCCTTGCCGACGTACTGTGCGTGCACCGGCTGGTCACTTTCCTCCAGCGCCAGCGTGATCGTCGCGATACCGCGGATTTTGCCGATGCCGATCCTGATTTTGACGATCGCCGACCCGTCGTCCTGCATTTCCATTTCCTGGAAGGTGGGCAGGCAGGGTGCGAATATCTGCGGGTCTGACAAAAAAGCAAATGTTTCTTCGCGGGAGCGGGGTACCTCAAACTCACCGTCAAATTTTATTGCCACGTTATGATTCCTCTTTTTTTCATCCGGCCATTTCTTTGGCGGCGGCCTGGATGGACTTGATAATGTTGTTATACCCGGTACAGCGGCACAGATTGCCGCTGATCCCCTTGCGAATTTCGTCCGGACCCGGGTCAGGGTTTTCCGCCAGCAGCGCCATGGAAGACATCAGCATGCCCGGCGTGCAATAGCCGCATTGCAGGCCGTGGTTTTCGGAAAAAGCTTTCTGCAGCGGATGCAGCTCGCCGTCCTGCTCCAGCCCTTCCACTGTCAGAATTTCCTGCCCGTCGGCCTGAACGGCGAGCATGGTGCAGGACTTGACCGGATTGCCGTCCACCAGCACCGTGCAGGCGCCGCAATAGGTCACATCGCAGCCGATGTGCGTCCCGGTGAGCCCCAGTTCTTCCCGGATAAGCTGCACCAGCAGCAAACGCGGTTCTACTTCGCGCTGATAGCTCCGACCGTTGACCGTTACCTGGATTGATACTTTGTCAATGACTTCAGACATACTCATGATGTCCCCTGATGGTTTCGCCGTGACAGCGTCGTACGGCAATATCGACGGCACGCTTGACCAGAGTCCGCAGTACCGCACGTTTGAAATCCTCTGAACCCCGCTGGTCGGGTACCGGCTCCGCAGCGGCCACGATTGCTTCTGCCGCCTTGTCGATGCTGGCTTCCGTCAGCGCATGGCCCCGCAGGATGTTTTCCGCCTCTTCGCTGGTGACGGTTTTCAGTCCGGCCGAGCCCAGCGCAATGCGAATATCGCTGCAGACATCGCCATCCTCAAGGGTGAGCTGAACACCGGCAGAGGCCGTCGGGTAGGCAGGCGCACAGCGCTTGAATGCCGTATACGAACCGCCGCTGTTTGCCGGGGGGCGCCTGAACCGGATCTCGGTAATCAGTTCGGCAGGTTTCAGTATCGTCGTATAGATATCTTCGACCAGTTCGGATACCGGGATCGTTCGTGTACCTTCGGGGCCGGTGCAGGTGAGTTCCGCATCGAGCGTGTGTAACAGCGTTGGCCAGTCGCAACTCGGATCGGCCGAGCCCAGCGCTCCACCGATGGTGCCGCGACTGCGTACCTGGGCATCGGCAATACCCGACCCGCAATCACGAACAATGGGCAGCAGATCGGCAACAGCCGAACCGGCGATCTCCGCATGCGTGGCCAGGGCCCCGATGCGTACTTCATCGCCTTCCTGGCTGATCCGGGACAGGTCGGGAATTCGCCCGAGGTCTACCAGATGCTGCGGTTCATCGAACCTCAGCTTCATCCAGACAATCAGGGTTTGCCCACCGGCCAGAGCCCTGGCCGAATCGCCCAGTTCTGACAGCAGCGAGATGGCTCCCTGCAGAGAATCGGCCCGATGGTAGTGAAAAGGGGCTGGATACATCTTGTTGTTCTCCAGTGATCGGCTGAACGGACAAATAAGCCACTGCTCGCTGAGCGTACCACGAATTTTCGTATCCGAACGGGCGAAACGAGCGGCTGATTTGATGATTTCGGTGAGCCGAAATCAGTCTGAATGATACGCCGGAATCCGGGTTTGTCACCCTGTTTTCACTGTTCGGAACGCCAAAAAAGCGAACGCGCCATTTGGCGCGTTCGCAGTCGGGTTTGACGGCTTTCAGGCCCTCAGAACTGATACTTGGCGTTGACCAGGTACTGACGTGGTGCGCGGAAAGAAATCTCGTTACAGCCGCACAGGGTGGCCAGGTCGAAGCCCTGGATGCCGGCTCTCTCGTCGGTAAGGTTTCGCAGGCTGAGGCCGACATACCAGTTTTCCTCGGCGCTGGTCCAGCCAAAACTGGCATTGACCAGCACATAGCTGTCGTACTTGTCGGCGTCGAAGTTCCGCAGGTTGTAGTAGAACTGGTCCGAATAGCTGAAATCGCCCTGTATGGACAACATGCCACTGGCGATGGGCCACTCGTATCGGGCCAGCCCGGCAATCTGAATTT
>JAJRXW010000005.1 GCA_024276095.1 Gammaproteobacteria bacterium | reverse complement strand
GCTGGCTGGCAGGAATCCAGTCCGCTGACCATGGCGGATCTGGAGCGGGAAAAAGCCTACCTGAAGTCGGCTGAGTTCGAGCTGGAAATCATCACGGCCTGAGCCTATCCGGATTCGGACAATTGTTTGATCAGGATGGCCTGCGTGTTCACGGGGGCGGCGCCGCATTCGGGTTGCAAATGCCGGTATCGTCCGTCGGGCATCAGTTCCCAGGCGAGGCAATTGTCGCTCAGGCAAAGATCCAGGTCTGCGATCAGGCGTTTCTTGATTTCCTGATCGTCGATCGGGAAACAGATCTCGATGCGCCTGAAGAAATTGCGATCCATCCAGTCGGCACTGGCACAGTAGACATCTTCTTTGCCATTGGCATGAAAATAGTAGACCCGGGAGTGTTCCAGGAACCGGCCCACCAGTGACCGGACCCGGATGTTTTCCGAGATGCCGGGTATGCCGGGGCGCAGACAGCAAATGCCCCGGACAATGAGGTCCACCAGTACCCCGGCGTTGGCGGCTTTGTACAGGGTGCGGATGATTTCGGGTTCTACCAGGGCGTTGAGTTTCGCGATGATGTGGCCGTTACCGCCGTTGGCAACATTGCGGATTTCGGTTCGATCGATTCGAGAATATGCTAGTGAAGCTGGAAGGGCGACTGTCTCAGGCGCTTCAGCGGGACGGTTTGCATCATGCTGGTGAGCTGCAGGAAAACCTGGTGGACATCGTGGCCCAGGTTTTCGTCGGCCGAGAGCAGTCCGTAGTCGGTATACAGCCTGGCTGTTGCGGGGTGGTAGTTGCCGGTTCCCAGGTGAACATAGCGTTTCAGCTTGTCCTGTTCGCGCCGTACCACCAGCGCAATCTTGCAGTGGGTCTTGAAGCCCACAACGCCATAGACGACATGTGCGCCTGCTTCCTGCAGCCGGTCTGCCTGGGCAATATTCGACGCTTCATCGAAACGTGCCCGCAGTTCGATGACGACGGTGACTTCCTTGCCGGCCTGTGCCGCATTGATCAGCGCCTGGACTATCGGGGAGTCCTTGCCGGGCCGGTAGAGCGTCAGCTTGATGGCCAGCACGTCGGGATCCTGTGCGGCGCGATGAATGAATTCCAGCACCGGCGAGAATGACTCGTAGGGATGGTGCAAAAAGATCTGCCTGTCCCGCACTGCGGCAAATATGTCATCCGAATCGGTCGTCCTGGCCGGAAGTCCGGGGGTAAAGGGAGGTTCCTTGAGGTCTTCTCTCCCAGCCAGGTCATAAACGGCCATCAACCGGTTCAGGTTGACGGGGCCTTCCACCCGATAGAGATCCGTTTCGTCGAGACCGAACATGCACAGCAGGAACTCGGTGAGATCCGGCGGGCATTCACGGGCAACTTCCAGCCGGACTGCCGCACCGTAGCGGCTGGCCAGCAGCTCGCTTTCCAGCGCCTGGGCGAGATCGCTGACTTCCTCGTCATCGATGTACAGCTGACTGTTTCTTGTGACCCGAAACTGGTAACAGCCGTTGATTTCCATGCCTGAAAACAGCTCTTCGACAAAGGCGTGAATGACCGATGACAGGAATACGAAATCGCAGGGGCCCGTATCGGGCAAATCGGCCGGCAGCCGTATTAACCGGGGCAGGGATCGCGGCGCCTGGACGATGGCCCGATGACAGGGCCGGCCGAAGGCATGAATACCTTCGAGCCCGACGATGAAGTTAAGGCTCTTGTTCAGGATTCTCGGGAACGGGCGGGCCGTATCCAGCAATATCGGGCTTAGTACCGGTTCGAGTTGCTCATGATAGAAGTCGCTGAGCCATTCGCGCTGCGGCCTGGTCCAGCGGGTGCGGCGGATGAAACGAATGCCCTCGGCATTCAGCGCCGGGATGAGATTTTCGTTCAGCAGCCGGTACTGCTCGCCGACCAGCCGGTGTGCGCGGGTACCGATTTCCGCAAGGCATTGCTGGGGGGTCAGCATGTCCGGGCCTGCGGGCGCTGCGCCGCTTTCCAGCCTTTGCTTCAGGCTGCTGACCCTGATTTCGAAGAACTCGTCGAGGTTTGTCGAAACGATACACAGAAACTTCAGACGCTCCAGGAGCGGGGTGTTTTCCGACAGCGCAAGGTGGAAAACCCGGCTGTTGAATTCCAGCGCACTGAGTTCCCGGTTAATGAAATAGTCGGGCAGTTTCAGGTTCGGGGAGTCCACGGCATTTGACGATCAGCGGGTGTAAAGAGAACCAATATAGCAGCCCCGGCAGGCCGCGTACCTGCAGGGCTCACAGTTGGCCGCTGATATTTTCGGTCGGGTTCCGGGCGTTTCCGGCTCAGCCGGAACGATCAGGGCGGGCAGCGGGCAGATACAGCCCGCCGAGCGATATCAGCCCGCTCGCTCCCGTTACACCGGGGAGATTGGTCGGATTTTCGCACAGCCGTTCTTTTGCCATCCATGCAAAGGCGACTGCTTCGACCCAGTCCGGGGGGACGCCCCATGCATCGGTGGTGTCGAATGTGCAACCAGGGGCCAGGCGCCGGAGTCGCTCGGTCAGGTCGCTGTTGTGTGCTCCGCCACCGCAGATACGGGCCTCGGAAATCCCGGCTGCAGGTATGGTGCCGGAGGTTTCTCCGGTTATTCCTTCGGTAATTGCCACGGCGGTCAGCTCGGCAAGGGTTGCCTGTATATCCTGTGCTTTCAGCTCCGGTTGATTGCCGTGTGCCTGACGTGCTGCATCGATCTGACGATGGATCCATTGCAGGTTGAAGTAATCGGTGCCGGTGCTCTTGGGTCCTTGCTGTGCAAAGTAGGGATCGCTGCGCATCCGGGTCAGCAGCGGCTGGTTGACCGTTCCGCCACTGGCCCAGGCGCCCCCGTCGTCAAAGGGACGATGCAGGTGTTCCCTGCACCATGCGTCCAGCAGGGTATTGCCGGGCCCGGTATCGAAACCGCTGATCTCGCCACGGGCCGGGAGTACCGTGATGTTCGCAATGCCGCCGATATTGATGACCGCGCGATCGATGTCGTCATGGCCTGCAATCCAGCGATGAAAAGCCGGTGCCAGCGGCGCACCGTGGCCGCCCAGCGCGATATCGGAATTCCGGAAATCCGCCACTACCTTGATACCGGTCAGTACGGCAAGTGTGCCCGGGTCCCCCAGCTGCAGGGAAAAAGGATGCGCGCTCCGGGGTGAGTGGAGCACTGTTTGTCCGTGGCTGCCTATGGCGGCCACGGAATCGGCAGAGGCGCCTGCCGCTTCGAGCAGTTTTCGGGTTGCCGCGGCAAATTGTCGTGCTACGCGAATATGCAGGTCGCCGTAGCCTGCGAGTCCTGCCCGGTCCGGTTCGCTGATTAAAGCGCCCATGTCCTGATGCAGCGCATTATCATAGGGGCACTGCAGGGTATGCAGCACTTGGAAATCCCGATCGTGAAATTCGACCAGGGCGGCATCGACGCCATCCATACTGGTGCCGGACATCAGCCCGATGAACCGGTCATGTCTGGCGGTCGGGCTCATGCCGCGCCTGGTTCCAGGTTATTCATTCCGCGACCGGAGTGTTTCGAACCACCAGCCTTCTGCGATGATCGAGCCCCTCCAGCAGGGGTCTGGCGGTGTGCTGGAAATCAGCCAGATAGGCGGGATCGATCGGTGCGGCATCCGGGAGCTCCACGGTCCTGGGATTCATGTGTACGCCGTTGCGGCGGTACTCGTAGTGCAGGTGTGCTGCAGTCGCCAGACCCGTCGAGCCGACGTAACCGATCACATCTCCCTGTTTGACCCGGGAACCGTAGCGTGCCGTTTTGGAAAACCGGGACAGGTGAGCGTACAGCGTGGTGATGTTGCTGCCATGTTGCAAAATGACCGCTTTACCGTAGCCGCCCTTGTTGCCGCGGTGAATGATCTTGCCGTCGCCGGCTGCCTTGACCGGCGTGCCTTTCGGCGCAGCGTAGTCGACACCGCGGTGCGCTCTGATGGTGTGGAGAACGGGATGACGGCGGCGCGGATTGAAATTCGAACTGATCCTGGAAAACGCAACCGGTGCCCTGATAAACGCTTTGCGGACACTCTTGCCATCGGGCGTAAAGTAGTCGACCCGCCCGGACGGATCCCGGTAGCGTACTGCCCGAAATGCCCGGCCCTGGTTGACGAACTCGGCTGCCAGGATGTCGCCTTCGCCGAGCCTTTCGCCATCCCGCCACAGCTCTTCATAAATGACGCTGAATGAATCGCCTTCCCGTATGTCCAGAACGAAATCCACATCCCAGGCAAAAATACCGGCCAGGTTCATGATGGCTCTGTCCGAGATCCCGGCCTCGGCTGCTGCTTCGAACAGCGAGGAGGAAATTCGCCCTTCCGCGAATGCCTGGCGAACCTCGGGGGCATGGTCGATGAGGCTGGCGACATAGCCATGGTCGGATCGCCACACGCCCAGCGAACGCGAGATATCGATTTCCCTGGTCAGCTCCATGATTCGCCCGGAGTCATGGCGAACCGTGATTTTTTCACCGGGTTTGAGCAGCCGGAGGTACTCGCGGGACAGTTCGGGCAGCATGACATTGGCCAGATCGCCGCGACTGAGTTTGTTGCGGCGGAACATCCTGTCCAGGCTGTCTCCCCGCCGTACACTAAGAGTGAGCAACTCGCCGGATCGCGGAATCGTCGCCAGTTCAGGGGGTGAGGCATTGTCGCCAGCCGGATCGGCGCGTTTTGCGCTGGTTGCCGGGGCCGGAGCGGGCCCGGAGTCGTCGGTGGCAACGGCGGGTGCGCTTTTCGGGGGTTGATTCTGAGCAGGAGGGCTACCGGTGTCGGGGGCATCATTGGGCGGAGCCGTCGCGCCGGGATCGTCCGCAGAAACCGAATATTCGCTTGCCGGGCTGCTGTCTGCTTCCGGTTCCCTGTTCCCGTGGAGGATGAAAGCTACCGCCACGAGGGGGATTCCGACACCCGCGATAAACCATGGAATCCGGTGGTCGGCGCGCCGTGAAGCTGATTGCGTGGGTTTGTAGTCTAGCTGGATCCGCTTCATTAACGGTACCGGGTCCTTTTATCAATGCATGACTGGATCGGGCCGGATTATAAACAAAACAGGGACGGATTTATTTTTCCGCCGGAATCTGCTCTTATTAACAGCCAGGCTGAGGAAATGGCAGGCCTGTCCCCTGATGCTTTCATAATTACAGAGGCTTTGATGCATGGATCCTGTTGAGGACCAATTGGCTGAAATCCGGCGCGGCGCCGAAGAGATCCTGGTCGAGGAGCAACTGAGAGAAAAACTGGCCGCGGGGCGTCCGTTGCGGATCAAGGCGGGCTTCGACCCTACTGCGCCGGATCTTCATTTGGGACACACCGTCCTGATCAACAAGCTTCGCCAGTTCCAGCAGCTGGGCCACGACGTCATCTTTCTGATCGGGGATTTCACGGGCATGATCGGGGACCCGTCGGGCCGCAATGTAACCCGCCCGGCGCTTAGCGAAGAAGACATTGCCGGGAATGCGCGCACCTACGAAAAGCAGATTTTCAGGATTCTGGATCCTGAGCTCACGCGGATCGAATTCAACTCCCGCTGGATGAACGAAATGGGGGCGGCCGGGATCATCAGGCTGGCGTCCCGCCATACGCTGGCCCGGATGCTTGAGCGGGACGACTTCCAGAAGCGCTACAGCACCGGGAAATCCATTGCGATCCACGAATTGCTGTATCCGCTGGTGCAGGGCTATGACTCGGTTGCCCTTGAGGCGGATGTGGAGCTGGGCGGTACCGATCAGAAATTCAATCTCCTGGTTGGCAGGCAACTCCAGCAGGCCTATGGGCAGGCTCCCCAGGTGGTATTGACCATGCCCCTGCTCGAGGGGCTGGATGGTGTGAACAAAATGTCCAAGTCGCTGGGTAACTACATCGCGATCGATGAGCCGGCGGCGGAGATGTTCGGCAAGCTCATGTCGATCTCGGATGACCTGATGTGGCGTTATTTCGAGCTGCTGAGCTTCAGGCCGGTCGGCGAGATCGAGGCATTGCGTCGCCAGGTGGAAGAGGGGGCAAACCCGCGGGACATCAAGTTCGAGCTGGCGGCGGAAATTGTCGCCAGGTTTCATGATTCGGCGGCTGCCGTTCAGGCCCGGGAGGCCTTTGTCAGACAGTTCCAGAAGGGAGCTGTTCCGGAAGATATCGCCGAGATTACGCTCGAGGCGCCGGGCGGGCAGCTCGGACTGGGTTACCTGCTCAAGCAGGCAGGCTTGGTTTCCAGTACGTCCGAGGCCATGCGGATGGTCAAACAGGGCGCTGTGCGCATCGACGGCGAGCGGATCGCGGACCGCAGCCTCGAGATGCCCGCCGGGGCCACCCATGTCTACCAGGTGGGCAAGCGCCGGTTCGCCCGCGTCAGCCTGAAATAGGCTGGTGCCAATAGGCTGGTGCCGGTGTACAGTTTCTTAAGGTTCTGAAGTTATTATCCAGCCGGGTTTTGCTGCCAGGCAATAACTTCAGAACCTTAAGAAACTGTACACCGGCGCCATATTGGGCATTTTTTTCATTGCACTGTTGACGCGGTGAATTGCTTCGGTATACTTCTTCGGCTGCCCACGGTCTCCGTGGGCTTGTTCTTTAAAAACACGGAAACAGATAATTTGTGTGGGTGCTCACTTCATGCGTCTTTCGTAAAGGCCTTGATGTGAGTGACCGAAATATTCGTTGAATAACGTTAACGTTAATCACAGTAGTTCGGGATCTTGCAAAACAGCTCAAAATATTGAACTGAAGAGTTTGATCCTGGCTCAGATTGAACGCTGGCGGCATGCCTAACACATGCAAGTCGAACGGTAACAGGCCGCTGTGATCCCTTCGGGGTGAACTTGGTGCTGACGAGTGGCGGACGGGTGAGTAACGCATAGGAATCTGCCCAGTAGCGGGGGACAACCTGGTGAAAACCAGGCTAATACCGCATACGCCCTCCATTCGAGAGTTTGGTGGGGAAAGCAGGGGATCTTCG
>JAJRXW010000221.1 GCA_024276095.1 Gammaproteobacteria bacterium | reverse complement strand
CATGCCATGGCGGCTGCGTTGTTGAAGTACGAAACCATCGACGAAGACCAGATCAAAGAGATCATGGCAGGCCGTGAGCCGGGTCCGCCGAAGGACTGGGACGATTCCGATCCTTCGGAGCCAAAGGCAGGTTCAAGCAAATCGGACAAGCCGGACGACACAGGTATCGGCGAGCCCGCTCAGCAGCATTAGCCCGGGCGCGCCATGAACCGGTCCTGATCTGCTTCGACCATGAGCAGATCTCGCTACCGAACAGGGAGAGCTTTCAATCTGTCCCTTTTAGCAGGCGCTACAAAACTTGACTTTTCTCCCCCTCAAACGATGCCAGGTCATGGGCGTTCTGAATGTCACGCCCGATTCGTTTTTCGACGGCGGCCGCTACCTGTCGCTGGAGGACGCGGTCAGTCGTGCCGGAAAAATGGCCCGTGAAGGAGCCGATATGATCGATATCGGCGGGGAATCCACCCGGCCCGGTGCCGAGCGGGTATCCGTTGACCAGGAACTCGAACGGGTAATACCGGTGATCGAATGCCTGCGGCGGGAAATTGACCTCCCGATCTCGATCGATACCAGCAAGGCAGAGGTGATGCGGGCCGCCGTGGCGGCCGGCGCCGCCATGATCAACGACGTTTACGCGCTGCGACAGCCCGGCGCGCTGGAAGCCGCAGTGGATTTACGGGTTCCGGTCTGCCTGATGCACATGCAGGGAGAGCCCGGCACCATGCAGGCAGCGCCGCAGTATGACAACGTGATCGACGAGGTACAGGGCTTCCTGGCACAACGGGTCGACGCATGTGTCGCGGCCGGCCTGGCCAGGGATCTGTTGATGGTCGACCCGGGTTTTGGTTTTGGCAAAAGCCTGGAGCACAATCTCAGCTTGCTGCGTCATCTGGATCGCTTCGACGACCTGGATCTGCCGGTCATGGTCGGTCTGTCCCGAAAATCCATGCTCGGAAGGATACTCGACCGGCCAGATGGTAAAGTACTCGTCGGCAGCGTCGTGCTGGCGATGCTTGCATGCCAGCGGGGCGCGCGAATCATTCGGGTGCACGATGTAGCTGAAACGGTAGAAGCACTCACTGTTCTGGGTGCGGTGGAAAAATATGTCTAGAGAGTTTTTTGGGACTGACGGGATTCGCGGGCTGGTCGGTGCGCATCCGCTGACCGCCGAGTTTGCGCTGCGTCTTGCCAGCGCGGCAGCCAGGGTGCTCGCACCGGACGGTGGAGTGGTGGCAATAGGAAAAGACACCAGGCTGTCCGGTTATATGTTTGAATCCGCCCTGGAAGCCGGGTTTGTCGCGGCCGGCATGGATGTGTTGTTGCTGGGCCCGATTCCGACACCGGGAATTGCTTACCTGACCCGTGAACTGAATGCCGATCTCGGAGTGGTGATCAGCGCTTCGCACAACCCCTATCATGACAACGGCATCAAGTTTTTCGACAAAAACGGCGGCAAACTGTCGGATGCGCTGGAGATTGAAATCGAGGCGAAGCTCGCGGACCCGGCAATTACCCGGGATTCCCGCAATCTCGGCCGGGCGACCCGTGTCGATACCGCCGTGGAACGCTACAAGGCATTCTGTATCTCGACCATTCCCTCCAGCCTGAGCCCGGAGGACGTTAAAATTGTCATCGACTGTTCCCACGGTGCGGCCTACAAGGTAGCGCCCAGGACGTTGTCGGACTTGGGTGCGGAAATCGTTCCCATCGGGTGTTCTCCAAACGGCCGCAATATCAACGATGGCTGCGGTTCGAGTCATCCGGAGCTGCTCAAGCTGACCGTTCAGGGCGTGGGTGCCCATGTGGGCATCGCGCTGGACGGGGACGGCGACCGGCTGATCATGGTGGATGAAAGCGGTGCTGTCATCGATGGCGACCAGATTTTGTATATTCTGGCCAATGCCCGCAAAGCGGATGGCACCCTCAAAGGGCCGGTAGTCGGAACGCTGATGACCAACCTCGGCCTGGAACGCGCTTTGTCGAACCAGGGTATCGGCTTCGAACGCGCCAAAGTCGGCGATCGCTATGTGCTGGAGTTGCTCCGGAAAACCGGCGGCGAACTCGGCGGTGAGGCCTCCGGCCATGTGATTTGCCTGGACAAGACGACCACCGGAGACGCTTTGATCTGCGCCCTGGAAGTGCTGTCCGTCATGAAAGCATCCGGCCGGACGCTGGCGGAACTGGCCTGCGGGATGCAGCGATTTCCCCAGACGCTGATCAACGTCAATACCGGTACGAGAGTGAAACTGAATGGCTCGAAGGCGATACAGGCTGCGGTGACCGACGTGGAGCAGCGGCTGGGTGAACGCGGCCGCGTCGTCTTGCGTGCATCGGGTACCGAGCCGGTGATCAGGGTCATGGTCGAGGGAGAGGAGCAGGCGGAAGTCGTCACGCTGGCCGAGGAACTGGCCGAGGTGGTTCGCCAGGCGACCTGATGAGCCGCCCGGATTTCCGGGTCGATTCCGGGTCGATTCCGGGTCGATTCCGGGCTGCGGCAATCCGCGATTGATTTCCGGCAATGACGGGGCTAATCTTCGCCGACTTTTTTAACCCCTCACCTGAATCTGAAGGCGCTCAGAATGAGACGACCGCTGGTCGCAGGAAACTGGAAACTGAATGGCAGCCGGGCTGAAAATGCCCGCCTGCTCGAAGGCGTGCTGGCCGGGCTGGGCCCGGAATCACCCTGTGAGGCCGTGGTTTGTCCGCCATTTGTCTATCTGGACCAGGTGCGCTCACTGCTCGAGGGCAGTGCGATTGCCTTGGGGGCGCAGAATCTCTCGGCGGAAGCCTCGGGTGCTTTTACCGGAGAGGTTTCTGCGGCGATGCTGCGCGATATGGGCTGCCGCTATGTGATTGTCGGCCATTCCGAGCGGCGCGCGCTCTACGGAGAAACCGACGAACTGGTTGCCAGGAAGTTTCTGGCGGCTCACAGCGAAGGCCTGTCACCTGTTCTGTGCGTCGGGGAATCCCTGCAGGAGCGTCAGGACGGCATCACCAACGACGTTATTCTGAGGCAGGTCAACGCGGTGCTGGAGCGGGTGGATATCCAGATGCTGAGCTCCAGCCTGGTGGCCTATGAGCCTGTCTGGGCAATTGGCACCGGACAGACGGCAACCACCGGGCAGGCCCAGGACGTTCATGCATATATCCGTTCAATAGTATCCGCTCACGATGCTAAGATAGCGGCTGAATTGCGGATTCTCTACGGTGGCAGCGTAAAAGGCTCCAATGCCCGGGATCTTTTCGCCATGGATGACATTGATGGCGGACTGATCGGCGGGGCATCGCTGGACCCGGCTGATTTTGTCGCCATTTGTAAATCGGCCCATCCGTGATTCGGCAATGGGTACTCAGGAATCGGAAATCGACATATGACGACACTTCATACTTTGCTGCTGGTCGCGCACGTAATCATCGCGCTGCTGATCATCGGGCTGGTGATGCTCCAGCGCGGGAAAGGCGCGGATGCCGGCGCCGGCTTTGGTGCGGGCGCATCCGGTACCGTGTTCGGTGCCAAGGGATCGGCCAATTTTCTGTCCCGGTCCACCGCGGTGCTCGCAACCCTGTTTTTTGTCAGCAGCATTACGCTGGCCTATCTCGGTGGACAGCGCAGGCCGGTGGAAAGCCTCCTAGACAGCGTTATCGATACTGACCCGGACCAGGCGCTGATTGCCCCGACCCCGGGCAACGAAGTGGATCTGGACGGTTTACCGGGTCTGGCTGACGATGCAGCACAGAATGCCGATTCGGCCGATCTGCCTGCGCCCGAGGCGCCGGCGATTCCGGATGGCAGCAACGATATGACGGATTCGGAGGGCACAGGTCAGTAGAGACTGTTTGTCGCGGCCTGATGCGCTGCGGGCAGTATTTTGAGTAACCGCTGTGCCGATGTGGTGGAATTGGTAGACACGCTGTCTTGAGGGGGCAGTGGCGAAAGCCGTGCCGGTTCGAGTCCGGCCATCGGCACCAGTAACAGCAGATGAACATGAAATTAACGAAATCAGGGTCGGGAATTGCTACATAATTACTTTCCAGTACTGGTGTTTCTCAGCGTTGCTGTGATTATTTCGATGGTCCTTCTTGCCCTGGGGCTGTCCTCGGATTTTCTTTTTCCACGCAACAAGAATGACGCCGAGAAGCTGTCGCCTTACGAATGCGGCTTCGAGCCCTTCGAAGATGCGCGGATGAAATTCGACGTTCGCTACTACCTGGTCGCCATCCTGTTCATTATTTTCGACCTGGAAATCGCTTTTCTGTTTCCCTGGGCAGTATCGCTGGACAGCATCGGTCTGTTCGGGCTTTTGTCGATGGCTGTGTTTCTGGCAGTACTGGTAGTCGGTTTCATCTATGAATGGAAGAAAGGGGCGCTGGAATGGGATTAGGCGAGCAGACGATCCAGAATTTCGGCGTTCCGGGCAGCCTTCCGGCAGCCGACGGCGGCGATATTTTGCAGGAGCGCGGTTTCGTCGTGACCGGTATCGACAACGTCATCAACTGGGCGCGAACCGGTTCGCTGTGGCCGGTGACATTCGGTCTTGCCTGCTGCGCCATCGAGATGATGCATACCGGTGCTTCGCGCTACGATCTCGACCGGTTCGGTATTATTTTCCGGCCCAGTCCCCGGCAGTCCGATGTCATGATTGTCGCGGGCACGCTGACGAACAAGATGGCCCCGGCCCTGCGCAAGGTCTATGACCAGATGCCGGAGCCGAAGTGGGTGATATCCATGGGTTCCTGCGCCAATGGCGGCGGGTACTACCATTATTCCTATTCCGTCGTTCGGGGATGTGACCGAATCGTCCCCGTTGACGTCTATGTTCCGGGCTGCCCTCCAACTGCCGAAGCGTTACTGTATGGCTTGCTGCAGTTGCAGGAAAAAATCCGGCGTACCAACACCATAGCCCGATAAGATTGCAGACCCGCCATGAATAAGCGTCACCAGGCACTTGCTGCCAGCATCTCGTCGCGATTCGGTGATGTGCTCAATCAGGTGGAATCCACCTGTGGTGAGCTGACCTATGAAGTCGCCAGGGAAGACCTGATTGCGACCGCCCAGGCGCTGAGAAACGAAGACGGGCTGCTGTTCGATACGCTGATCGATTTGAGCGGTGTCGACTACCTGACCTGGGGCGAGGCCGAGTGGCAGACCGAGGATGCGACCGGCACCGGGTTCAGCCGGGCTGCGCAGCGCGAGAAGATTCTGCCGGAAGCTTCCGACACCTTCGAGCCGCGCCGTTTTGCCGTGGTTTATCACCTGCTGTCCGTGAAGCTGAATCATCGCCTGCGGCTGAGAGTTTTTCCGGGCACCGACAATCCGCCCATGGTTCCGTCGATCGTGGAGGTCTGGAATTCCGCCAACTGGTACGAGCGCGAGGCTTTCGATCTGTTCGGAATCCTTTTTGACGGACATCCGGATCTGCGCCGTATTCTGACCGACTACGGCTTTATCGGTTATCCGTTCCGCAAGGATTTCCCGCTGATCGGGAATGTGGAAGTGAAATACGACCTGACCGAAGGCCGGGTGGTGTACCAGCCTGTCAGCATCGAGCCGCGTACGCTGGTACCGCGGGTGATTCGTGATGACAGCCGTTACGCATCGGAACACACGGATGATGCTACCGATGGCTGAGTTCCAGAATTACACGATCAATTTCGGGCCGCAGCATCCGTCGGCACATGGCGTACTGCGCCTGGTGCTGGAGATGGACGGCGAAGTGATCCAGGATGCCGACCCGCATATCGGCCTGCTGCATCGGGGTACGGAAAAACTCGCGGAGAACAAGCCCTACAACCAGAGCATCGGCTACATGGACCGGCTGGACTACATATCGATGATGTGCAGTGAACATGGTTATGTGCTTGCCATCGAAAAACTGCTGGGTGTGCAGCCGCCGGTCAGGGCACAGTACATACGGGTGATGTTCGATGAAATTACCCGCATCCTGAATCATCTTTTCTGGCTGGCGACCCATGCGCTCGATATCGGCGCCATGACGCTTTTTTTGTACTGCTTTCGCGAGCGGGAGGACCTGATCGACTGTTATGAAGCTGTGTCCGGTTCGCGAATGCACGCCACTTACTATCGTCCGGGCGGTGTCTACCGGGATCTTCCCGATCGCATGCCCCGGCACCAGAGTTCCGGTCAGCGGTCAGAGAAGGATATCGAGCGGCTGAATGCGGCCAGGCAGGGCTCGCTGCTGGATTTCCTGGAAGATTTTACCGAGCGGTTCCCCGCCAATGTCGACGAGTACGAAACGCTGCTGACCGATAACCGGATCTGGAAACAGCGTACCGTCAATATCGGTGTGGTTTCCCCGGAACGGGCCAAGCAGCTCGGTTTTACCGGCCCGATACTGCGCGGTTCGGGTGTGGCATGGGACCTGCGGAAAAAACAGCCCTATGAAGTGTATGCCGATCTCGATTTCGATATCCCGGTCGGCGTCAACGGTGACTGCTATGACCGCTATCTTGTAAGGATTGAAGAATTACGCCAGTCGAACCGGATTGTCCGGCAGTGTATCGACTGGCTGCGTGCAAACCCCGGGCCGGTGATGTCCGACGATCACAAGTTCGCTCCACCGACGCGTCTTGAAATGAAAGAAGACATGGAGTCGCTGATCCATCACTTCAAGCTGTTTACCGAGGGCTACTGCGTTCCGCCCGGCGAAGCCTATGCGGCTGTTGAGCACCCCCAGGGGGAGTTCGGCGTTTACATCATTTCGGACGGCGCCAACAAGCCCTACCGGGCCAAGATTCGCTCGCCCGGCTTTGCCCATATTGCCGGGATGAAAGAGATGGTTGTGGGCCATATGCTTGCCGATGTGGTCGCCGTCATCGGTACGCTCGATTTTGTTTTTGGTGACATTGATCGTTGAGCCATGGGTGATACGAAAACGACATTATCCGAACATCTGCGGTCCGAGATCGACCAGTGGGTGGCGAAGTTTCCGCAGGGCCGGCAGCGGTCTGCCGTGATCGCGGCGCTACATGCCGTACAGCACGAGAACGACGGTTTTCTGACCCGCGAACTGATGGAAGCCGTAGCCGACTACCTGGAGATGACGCCGGTACAGGTTTATGAAATCGCGGAATTCTATGCGATGTTCGAAACCCGTCCCGTCGGGCGCCACAGTATTTCAGTCTGTACCAACATTTCCTGCATGTTGCGCGGCAGTGACGAAATCGTCTCGCATATTGAACGCAAACTCGGGATCAGGACCGGTGAAAGTACCGAAGACGGGCGTTTTTACCTGAAGCAGGAAGAGGAATGCCTGGCTGCCTGTTGCGGTGCGCCGATGATGATGGTGGACCACAAATACTACGAGAATCTTACGCCGGAAAAGATTGACGAGATTCTCGACGGTATCGGGGAGGCTGACCACTGATGGCCGCTTACGAGCAAAACCAGGTGTGCCTGCAAACCCTCGGTATGGAGCGTTCCTGGACCCTGGACAGCTACCTGGAAAAAGGCGGCTATGAGACCTGGAACAAGATCCTGGCCGGACAGCTGGCCGCGGACGAGGTCGTCGACATCGTCAAGGCGTCGGGACTGCGGGGTCGCGGCGGCGCCGGTTTTCCGACCGGTGTGAAATGGAGCTTCATGCCCAAAGACCCGGCCATCCAGAAATACCTGGTCTGCAACTCGGACGAAAGCGAGCCGGGCACCTGCCATGATCGCGATATTCTGCGTTACAACCCGCATGCGCTGGTGGAAGGCATGGCCATCGCCGGTTTCGCCATGGGGGCTACCGTTGGTTACAACTATATCCGTGGCGAGTTCATGGATGAGCCGGTGCCGCGTTTCGAAGCAGCGGTACGCGAAGCCTATGAGGCCGGTTTGCTGGGTGAGAACGTTCAGGGATCCGGGATCAGTTTCGATCTGTATACGTTCGTAGGCGCCGGTGCCTATATCTGCGGGGAAGAAACCGCGTTGCTGGAATCGCTGGAAGGCAAGCCCGGCAGGCCCCGGTTCAAACCTCCTTTCCCGGCCGGCTTTGGACTGTACGGTGCGCCGACCACGATCAACAATACCCAGAGCCTTGCCAGCGTTCCGGCCATTCTTCGCAACGGGGCGGACTGGTTCGCCACCATGGGTCCGGAAAATTCCGGTGGCACGATGGTGTTTTCGGTGTCCGGGCATGTCAACAACCCCGGCAACTTCGAATTGCCGCTGGGGATTCCGTTCCGGGACCTGCTGGAGCTGGCCGGCGGTGTGTTGCATGGCCGCGAACTGAAGGCCGTCATTCCCGGCGGATCGTCCGTGCCGGTCATGACGGCAGAAATGATCATGGATCTGACCATGGACTACACGGCCCTGCAGCAGGGTGGTTCGGCGCTGGGGACCGGCGCGATGATCGTGATGGACGAAACCACCTGTATGGTAAAAACACTGCGCCGTATTTCGAGATTCTATTATTCCGAGTCCTGTGGCCAGTGCACGCCGTGCCGGGAAGGGACCGGCTGGGTTTATCGCATGTTGTGCCGGATCATCGACGGCAAGGGGAAGCCGACTGATCTCGATCTGCTGATGTCGGTCGCCGACAAGATCGAAGGGCATACGATCTGCGCGCTGGGAGATGCGGCGGCATGGCCGGTGCAGAGTTTCCTGAGGCGGTTCCGTCACGAGTTTGAGTACATGATCGAGAACAAGGGGCAGTCCATTGTGGATGCGCAGTCACGGGCAGCCTGATCGAAAGAGTTATGAGCCAGGACACCATTAAAATCGAAGTCAACGGCATTGAGCTGGAAGCCAGGCCGGGGCAAATGCTGATTGAAGTGACCGATGCAGCGGGAATCTATGTTCCGCGTTTTTGTTATCACAAGAAATTATCCGTAGCGGCCAACTGCAGGATGTGCCTGGTCGATGTGGAGAAAGCGCCGAAGCCTTTGCCGGCCTGTGCAACACCGGTAACGGATGGCATGAAAGTGTCCACCAGGTCTGCCAATGCCATCGCAGCGCAAAAATCGGTCATGGAGTTTCTGCTGATCAATCATCCTCTGGATTGCCCGATCTGCGACCAGGGCGGTGAGTGTGAACTGCAGGACCTGGCCATGGGCTATGGACGCGATGTTTCACGCTACGTCGAGCGCAAACGGGTGGTTGCGGACAAGGATATCGGTCCGCTTATTTCCACGGACATGACCCGCTGCATCCACTGCACCCGTTGTGTCCGTTTTGGCGAAGAGATCGCCGGCAACCAGGAACTGGGTGCGATGGGCCGCGGGGACCGAATGAGCATCGGCGCGTTTATCGAGCAGGGCGTCGATCATGAGCTGTCCGGGAATATCATCGATCTGTGTCCCGTGGGTGCGCTCAACAGCAAGCCGTACCGTTTCAGCGCCCGCGCCTGGGAACTGAACCAGCATGCGACGATTGCGCCGCATGACTGCCTGGGGTCGAACATTTTTGCCCATGTGCTCAACGGCCGGCTGAAACGGGTCGTTCCCCGGCCTAACGAAGCGGTTAATGAAACCTGGATTTCCGACCGGGACCGGTTCAGCTACGAGGGGATTTACGCCGGGGACCGGCTGCAAAGCCCGATGGTGCGCAAAGACGGGCAGTGGCAGGAGTGCTCCTGGCAAGAAGCGCTGGAGACGGCGGCCGGACGATTGAAATCGCTGACCGCTGAGCATGGCGGCGATGCACTGGGCGCGCTGGTATCGCCGAGCGCGACCACCGAAGAGGCTTATCTTGCCGCGCGCCTGGTGCGGCACCTGGGCTCCGGCAATATCGACCACCGGCTGCGTCAGCAGGATTTCCGTGGCGACCGGCAGGACGCCCTGTTTCCCTGGCTGGGAATGGAGATTGCCGATGTCGCGGAGCTCGATGCGGCGCTGATTGTCGGTGCCAACCTGCGCGCCGAGGTGCCCCTGCTGGCGCACCGGGTTCGCATGGCAGCACTCAACGGTGCGGCGGTCAGCCTGGTGAACCCGGTTGAGTGTGAATGCCTGTTCCCGGTGCACGAGTCGCTGGTCTCCGGGCAGTGGGTCAGCGAGCTGTCCGCCCTGGTAAAGGCAGCGGGCGGGAGTGTCGATGCCGTCGGTTCGGTACTTGACAGCGCTTCGGAACCGGACGAAGGCCACCGGCGATTGGTCGCTTCTTTGCAGGATGCGCCGAAAGCAGCGATTCTGCTGGGCCATATCAGTCTTCGCCATCCGGATTTCTCTGCAATTCGGGTGCTCGCCGCCGAGTTGGCGCGTTGCACGAATGCTGTGCTTGGTTACGCCTCCGAGGGTGCCAATGCAGCCGGCGCTGCAATTGCCGGTGCGTTGCCGCATCGGGCAGCCTGCGGCGAGGCTTTGTCGCAACCGGGTGCATCGGCGGCGGAAATGGCCGCCAGCCCGCGCCGCGGACTGCTGTTGCTCGGTGTGGAGCCGGACTTGGACTGCGCCGCCGATATGGCACAGGCCGTCGAGGGTGCGGAACTGGTGATCGCATTGACGCCGTTTTTCGGCGGGCAGATCAAAGCGCATGCCGATGTCGTGCTGCCGATCGGTACCTTCGCGGAAACCTCCGGAACCTTTGTCAATGCAGAAGGCCGATGGCAAAGTTTCAGCGGCGTTGCGACGCCGGTAGGGGACAGCCGGCCGGGATGGAAGGTACTGCGGGTGCTGGGCAACCTGCTGGACATGCCGGATTGTGACTACGATTCATCCGAGTCGGTTCGCGATGAGCTCAAAGCGGCTCTGGGTGAGGCGAAACCGGATAACGGGCTCGATACGGGCATCCAGCTGGCCGGGCAGCCAAATGGCGCACAATACGGTGAGCCGGATATCTCCATGTACCAGGTCGACGCGCTCGTTCGGCGCGCCGAGTCGTTGCAGATGACCCGCTATGCGCAACAGTATCTGCGCGACGAAGCGGGGTTGCGCAGGAGCGCCTGACGTAATGGCAGCATGGATTGAAACACTGCTGGCCTTCGGCGCCAATCTTTGGGCGATGCTCCCGCCAATCGTGCAGGAACTGATCGTTACGCTGCTGCAGATTCTGCCGCTGGTGATCGTGGTGATTCTGTGTGTGGCGTTCCTGACCTACTTCGAGCGCAAGATCATCGGCTACATGCAGGGCAGAATCGGTCCCAATCGTGTCGGGCCCAAGGGACTGCTGCAGCCGTTTGCCGATGTGATCAAGCTGCTGCTCAAGGAAATCGTCATTCCGGCGAATTCGAACCGGTACCTGTTCCTGATCGCTCCGATCCTGGTGCTGGTGCCGGCACTGGCTACCTGGGCGGTGATTCCCATTTTCCCCGGTTTTGCCATCGCGAATATCGATGCCGGTCTGCTCTACGTGCTGGCGCTGACTTCACTGGGGGTTTACGGCGTCATTCTGGCCGGCTGGGCCACCAACTCGAAGTATGCTCTTTTGGGGGCAATGCGGTCTGCAGCGCAAATCGTCGCCTATGAAATTGCCATGGGGTTTGCCCTCGTTGGCGTTTTAATGGCCGGCGGAAGTCTGAACCTGGGCAAGATTATCGAAGCCCAAAGCGGCGGGGTGATGAACTGGTTCTGGCTGCCGCTGTTTCCGTTGTTCCTGGTGTATTTCATCTCGGGTGTGGCAGAGACCAACCGTGCGCCTTTTGACGTGGCGGAAGGGGAGTCCGAGATTGTTGCCGGCTTCCACGTCGAGTACTCCGGCGCTGCATTTGCGATGTTTTTCCTTGGTGAATACGCCAATATTATTCTGATCTCCGCGTTGACGGTGGTGATGTTTCTGGGCGGCTGGCACTCGTTTTTCTCGGGTCCGTGGTTTGCCGTCCTGGACCAGACACCGCTGGCCTTCCTGCGGGAACCGGGGTTCTTCTGGCTGGCTTTGAAAATGTGCTTTTTCCTGTACCTTTTCCTGTGGTTCAGGGCCACCTTCCCCCGCTATCGTTACGATCAGATCATGCGGCTGGGCTGGAAAGTGTTTCTTCCGATCACCATTGTCTGGATTTTCGTCGAGGGCGTCATGGCCTGGTCGGGAATCGGGCCCTGGAGTACCTGATATGAGCGCACTTTCCAACATCGTCAAGACATTCTCGCTCTGGGAACTGCTCAAGGGTATGCGCGTTACCCTGAAGTACTTCTTCGTCAAGAAAATCACCATTCTTTATCCGGAAGAAAAAACCCCGCAATCGCCCCGTTTCCGCGGGCTGCATGCCCTGCGTCGCTATCCGAACGGCGAGGAGCGCTGCATTGCCTGCAAGCTGTGCCAGGCGGTGTGCCCGGCAGCAGCGATCACCATCGAATCGACGGTCGCCGAAGACGGAACGCGGCGCACCAGTCGCTACGATATCGATTTGTTCAAATGCATTTTCTGCGGTTTTTGTGAAGAGGCCTGCCCGGTCGATGCAATCGTCGAGACCAGAATATTCGAGTACCACATGGAAGAGCGCGGGCAGAACATCATGACCAAGGAAAAACTTCTGGCAGTGGGCGAGAAGTACGAAGCCATGATCGCCGCCGATCGTGCAACGGATGCGAAGTACCGATGAAATGTTAGCGCTTATCTACTTTTATACCCTGGCATTTGTACTCGTCGTAGCGGCGGTTGGCGTTGTCACCGCGCGCAACCCGGTGCATGCAGCACTGTTTCTTATTCTGTCGTTTGTCACCAGTGCCATTTTATGGTTATTGCTGGAAGCGGAGTTCCTGGCGATGGTCCTGGTGCTCGTTTACGTGGGCGCTGTGATGGTTCTGTTTCTGTTCGTTGTCATGATGCTCGATGTCAATGTCGAAGGTGGCCGCGGACGTTTTACCCGGTACGCGCCATTCGGCGGCCTGATTGCGGCGATCATGTTCATGGAGCTGGGTTTTGTGGTCTGGTGGCGTAACCTCGGGCTGCCGGTCATGGAAACTCCGGTGCCGCACGACGCCGATTACAGCAACACCAAGGAGCTGGGCGCCGTGTTGTACACGGAACACGTCTATGCATTCGAGCTGGCTGCATTCATTCTTCTGCTGGCGATTGTTGCCGCGATCGTGCTGACCATGCGCCGCCGTCCCGGGCTGAAAACCCAGGTCGTATCCGAACAGGTGAAAATCCGGCGCGAGGACCGGGTTCGAATCGTCAAGATGGAGGCGGAGAAGGACTGATGATTACGCTGACGCACTATCTGACCCTTTCGGCGATCCTGTTCTCTGTCGCTGTGGCCGGTATTTTCATCAATCGCAAGAACCTGATTGTCCTGCTCATGTGTATCGAGTTGCTGTTGCTGGCCGTCAACTTCAATTTTATTGCGTTCTCGCGATATCTTGGCGATACGTCCGGGCAGGTATTCGTTTTCTTCATATTGACGGTAGCAGCCGCAGAGGCAGCCATCGGTCTTGCCATACTGGTGGTGTTGTTTCGCACCAAGGCCAGCATCGATGTGCAGGAACTCGATGAGATGAAGGGCTAGGCAATGGAAAATATCTATCTGGCCATTGTAATCAGTCCGCTCATAGCAGCGGTCATTGCCGGTTTTTTCGGCCGGCAGATCGGTCGTTCCGGAGCGCACTGGGTGACGATTATCGGCGTGGGCATATCCTCGCGCTGTCATTGCTGGTGCTCAAACACCACCTGATCGACGGTGGGCCGGTATTCAACGGTTCCGTCTACACCTGGATGGTGGTCGATGGCATCCACATGGAAATCGGTTTTCTGGTCGACAGGCTGACTGTGCTGATGATGACCGTGGTGACATTCGTGTCTTTCATGGTGCATATCTACACCGTCGGTTACATGCACGATGACCCGGGCTACCAGCGCTTTTTCAGCTATATCTCGCTGTTCACCTTCTCGATGCTGGTGCTGGTGATGTCGAACAACTTCCTGCAGCTGTTTTTTGGCTGGGAAGCAGTCGGCGTGGTTTCCTACCTGCTGATCGGGTTCTGGTACACGAAACCGACGGCCATCGTTGCCAACCTCAAGGCATTTCTCGTCAACCGGGTAGGGGATTTCGGTTTCCTGCTGGGTATTGCAACCCTGCTGTATTTCACCGGTACGCTGGATTACATCGATGTGTTTGCCAGGGCGGAAACGATGCAGGGTGAGACCATCACGATTTTCGGCGGCCATGCCTGGTCGGCGCTGACCGTTGCCTGTATTTTGCTGTTTGTCGGTGCAATGGGTAAATCGGCTCAGGTGCCGCTGCATGTCTGGCTGCCGGATTCCATGGAAGGCCCGACGCCGATTTCAGCCCTGATTCATGCCGCGACGATGGTGACCGCCGGCGTATTCATGGTGGCGCGCATGTCACCGCTGTTCGAATTCTCTGAAACCGCATTGAGCTTTGTGCTGGTGATTGGTGCGATCACGGCGCTGTTTACCGGTTTCCTCGGTGTGGTGCAGAACGACATCAAGCGGGTCGTTGCCTACTCGACATTGTCGCAACTGGGTTATATGACCGTCGCCCTGGGCGCTTCTGCCTATGCTGCCGGCATCTTCCACCTGATGACCCACGCATTTTTCAAAGCGCTGCTGTTCCTGGCTGCCGGTTCGGTCATCATTGCCCTGCATCACGAGCAGGACATTCGCCGCATGGGCGGCTTGAAGAAGTACCTGCCGATTACCTACTGGACCAGCCTGATCGGCTCACTGGCGCTGATCGGTTTTCCCGGATTCGCCGGTTTCTTTTCCAAGGATGCGTTGATCGAGGCGGTCGGGCTTTCGTCGATTCCCGGTTCCGGTTTTGCTTACTTCAGCGTGGTGGCAGGCGTGTTTGTGACTGCCCTTTATACGTTCCGGATGTTTTTCCTTGTGTTCCATGGTTCCGAGCGCATCGATGAAGATGTACGCGGACACTTGCGCGAGCCGCCGTGGGTGGTCTGGGCGCCCCTGGTGCTGCTGGCGATTCCGTCGCTGCTGATCGGCTGGCCGACGATCGGGCCGGTGCTGTTCGGCGACTATTTCGGCAGCGCGATATTCGTACTCGAATCCCATAACGGCCTGGCTGAAATGGGGCACGAATTTCACGGGCCGCTGTCCTTCCTGTTGCACGGGCTGAAATCGCCGGTGCTGTACCTGGCGCTCAGCGGCATTGCCGTGGCCTGGTATGCCTACCTGTACAAGCCGTCGGTTGCGGAAAACATTCGCCGGCGCTTCGGTGTGATCTATACGTTGCTGGACAGGAAATACTACATGGACGAGCTGTACCAGACCGTACTGGCGCCCGGTGCCGCACGGCTGGGCGGGCTGCTCTGGCGGGTCGGGGATGTCGCCATTATTGACGGGGCGGCCGTGAACGGCAGTGCCCGGCTGGTAGGCTGGTTCTCGGGTGTGCTCAGGCAGATCCAGACCGGGTATCTGTATACCTATGCATTCGCAATGATCATCGGGCTGGTCGTCCTGGTGGCATGGCTCACTCTAGGCGTGAACAACTGAATATGTCCGGAATATTAAGCACATTGATCTGGTTGCCTGTCCTGGGCGGACTGCTCGTTCTGGCTGCCGGCAGGTGGAGCACCGACAACCGTCGCGAGGGACTGGCGTACTGGCTGGCTATCTCGACCGCCGTGGCGACTTTTGTGATCAGCCTGCCGTTGTTTACCCAGTTCGATACCAGTACGGCAAGCATGCAGTTCGTAGAGCGTGCCCCCTGGATTCAGGTCTTCAAGGTCGAGTACTTCCTCGGCGTGGACGGCCTGTCCATGCCGCTGATTCTGCTCACCACATTCCTGACGCCGCTGGTGCTGCTGGCGGCAAAAAACGTGATCAAGGACCGGCCCGCACAGTACCTGGCCGCATTCCTGATTCTCGAAGGCCTGATGATCGGTGTGTTCTCTGCGCTGGATGCGTTGCTGTTCTACGTATTCTGGGAGGCCATGCTGATCCCGATGTTCGTGATCATCGGTGTCTGGGGTGGAGAGCGCAGGATTTACGCCACGCTCAAGTTCTTTTTGTACACCTTCCTCGGGTCGGTGTTCATGCTGGTGGCGCTGATCTACCTGTACCTGCAGGCCGGCAGCTACAGTATTCTCGATTTCCATGACCTGCCACTGAGCCAGGTCGAACAAACCTGGATATTTCTCGCCTTCCTGGCGGCATTCGCGGTCAAGGTGCCCATGTGGCCGGTCCACACCTGGCTGCCGGACGCGCATGTCGAAGCGCCTACCGGCGGGTCGGTAATCCTGGCTGCGGTGCTGCTGAAAATGGGTGGTTACGGCTTTATCCGGTTCAGTCTGCCCATTACCCCGGATGCCAGCCGGTCTCTCGATTTGCTGATGATCGGCCTGTCGCTGGTTGCGGTGGTCTATATCGGCTTCGTGGCACTGGCGCAAAAGGATATGAAAAAGCTCATTGCCTATTCTTCGATTGCGCATATGGGTTTTGTCATCCTGGGGTTTTTCATTGTCTGGAAAATTCTGGCCCGAACCGGCGTCACTGACGGTGCCGTGATGGGGATGACCGGTGCGATGGTGCAGATGATTTCGCATGGCCTGATATCCGGCGCGCTCTTTTTCTCCATCGGTGTCATGTACGATCGCATGCACTCGCGGCAGATTGCGGATTACGGCGGGGTGATCAATACCATGCCGAAGTTCGCAGCCCTGATCGTGTTTTTTGCGCTGGCCAATGCCGGCCTGCCAGGTACCTCGGGCTTTGTCGGTGAGTTTCTTGTAATCCTGGCCGCCTTCAGGGCGGATTTCTGGTATGCATTCTTTGCCGCAACAACGTTGGTTCTCGGCGCGGGTTATACGCTGTGGATGATCAAGCGGGTAATTTTTGGAGCGGTCGCAAATGAAAAGGTCGCGCAACTGACGGATCTGAACGGCAGGGAGTTTTTCGTGCTGGCTGTGCTGGCGGTTTTCATATTGGGGCTGGGTCTGTGGCCGGCGCCGCTGGTGGATGTCCTGTCGGCTTCGGTCGAGCATCTGGTTAATCACATCACGCAGTCGAAGCTTTAAGGAACGAAATCAGTGAGCATGGAGTTTTTGGCACCGGACTTCGGACCAGCAATGGCAGAGATTTTTCTTGCCTGTGGACTCTGCGTCGTTTTGGTCGTCGATCTGTTCGTTTCCGACCGGAACAGGGACCTGACGTTCTCCCTGGCCCTGATCGTGCTGATCGGTACCGCCTGGATTTCCTGGACTACCGGGCATGCCGGGCAGGTGCTCACTTTCGGCGGAAGCTTCGTCTCCGACCCGCTGGCTCAGCTGCTGAAAATATTTTCCATCGCTGCAGTATTTGTCAGTTTTCTGTATTCCCGCGATTACCTCAAACAGCGCAATATTTTCAAGGGTGAGTACTATGTGCTCGGTCTGTTTGCCCTGCTGGGCATCATGGTCATGATCTCGGCATACAGCATGATGACGATGTACCTGGGGCTGGAAATGATGTCGCTTGCGCTGTATGCAATGATCGCATTCGACCGGGAGTCGCCGGTATCCGGCGAAGCGGCAATGAAGTATTTCATACTCGGTGCCATCGCATCGGGTACCTTGCTGTATGGCATATCGTTTATCTACGGTGTGACGGGCAGTCTGCAGATCGGTGAAATCAGTGCCGCGCTCACCGCCGGCGCGATGAACGAGACCAGTTTGCTGATTGGCCTGGCTTTCGTGCTGGTCGGAATCGCTTTCAAGTTCGGGGCAGTACCTTTTCACATGTGGCTGCCGGATGTGTATCACGGCGCGCCGACCAGTGTGACCCTGTTTGTCGGTACCGCACCGAAGCTGGCCGCGATTGCGCTGGCGGTCAGGATCCTGGTGGAGGCCCTCGGGTCGGTCGGGCATTTGTGGGAGCCGATGCTGCTGGTGCTCGCCGTGTTGTCTCTGGCAGTCGGCAATATCGTCGCAATCGCCCAGACCAACATCAAACGCATGCTGGCCTATTCGACGATCGGGCATGTCGGGTTCATTCTGCTGGGCTTTGTTGCGGGCAGCCATGCCGGCGTTGAGGCAGCCCTGTTTTATACCATTGTCTACATCCTGATGGCGGCCGGGGCATTCGGCATGGTCATCCTGATGAGCAGTAACGGGCATGATGCCGATCGTCTCGATGATTTCAGGGGGCTGGGCAGGCGCAGCCCGTGGTTTGCCGCGATGATGTTATTGCTGATGGTCAGCATGATCGGTGTGCCGCCACTGGCCGGATTTTACGCCAAGTGGTGGGTATTGACCGCACTGGTCAACAGCGGGCATGTCTGGCCGGCCGTGGTGGCCGTGCTGTTTTCGGTGATTGGTGCATTCTATTACCTGCGCGTGATTCGCCTGATGTATTTCGACGATGCCGAGGGCGAGGCCGGTGCCCCGGTGGCCGGCGGCTGGCTGATGCGCACTGTGCTGAGCGCCAATGCCCTCGGGGTACTGGCGCTGGGCATCCTGCCGGGCGGGCTGCTGGAAATGTGCGCCAGGGCGCTCTCGGGGTAGCCCGGGCCCTGTTGCCAAGGCCCAGCGAAGCCGGTACTATGCCCACCTTGCGGATGCGGGGTGGAGCAGTCTGGCAGCTCGTCGGGCTCATAACCCGAAGGTCGCAGGTTCAAATCCTGCCCCCGCTACCAGTTTTGGGTAGAAAAAGCTCCGTAAGGGGCTTTTTTGTTTTTTGGGCCCGGCCGGTGTACTGAGCCGGCAACAGGAGAGACGTTTTTGAGTGGGCCTATGGCCCATTTTTTGTTTTTTGGACAGGTGTGAGTGCGACGCGTCAGGAACTGATCGAACTGCTTGAACCGGTGGTTGAGGCGATGGGGTTCGAGCTTTCCGACCTCGAGTGCCGGCTGGGCAGGGGCCCGGGGCTGCTGAGACTGTTTATTGACCAGCAGGCAGGGATTTCCCTGGACGATTGCGAACTGGTCAGCCGGCAGGTCAGCGCCCTGCTGGATGTCGAGAATTCGATTCCAGGTGACTATGACCTGGAGGTGTCGTCACCCGGTCTCGACCGGAAACTGGTGAAAGAAGAGCACTTCGACCGGTTTACCGGTTGCGTGATCAGGCTGAAGTTGCGGCGCCTGGTGGCCGGCCGCAAGCGGATCAGGGGCAGGCTCCTTGGCCGTGACGGTGACGGGATAGTTGTGGAAACGGAGGCCGGGAATCTGACGGTCCCGATGGTTGAAATAGAGGTGGCACGTTTGGTGCCCGATATATAGGCGACCCGGTTGGCATACCGGGTTGCCAGGTACGAGGCGAAAGCATGAGCAAAGAGATCCTGATGGTCGCTGAGGCCGTGTCGAACGAAAAAGGTGTCGACCGGGAAATTATTTTTGAGGCGATCGAGGCAGCACTGGCGTCGGCTACCCGGCGGCGGCACGGCGAAGATATCGACGTGCGGGTGTGTATTGATCGCGAAACCGGCGAGTATGAATCCTTCCGCCAGTGGATGGTATTCGCCGATGATTCGACCGAACTGGAGTTTCCGGAACGCGAGCTGCGCATGATCGATGCGGTCGAAATCAATCCCGATGCACAGCCGGGCGAATACGTCGAGGAACCCATCGAATCGGTCGAATTCGGGCGTATCGCCGCACAAACAGCCAAGCAGGTGATCGTGCAAAAGGTGCGCGAGGCCGAACGTGCCAAAACGGTCGAGGAATACCAGGGACGGGTCGGAGAGCTGCTCAGCGGGATCGTCAAGCGCGTGGACCGCAATGGTGTCTACGTCGACCTGGGATCCAACGCAGAAGGATTCATTCCTCGTGAAGACATGATACTCAGGGAGCCGGTCAGGCAACAGGACCGGATCAAGGGCCTGCTGCGGGAAGTGCGCTCGGAACCCAGAGGTCCGCAACTGTTCATGACCCGTACCGCTCCGGAATTCCTGCTCGATCTGTTCAAGATCGAAGTGCCCGAAGTGGGTCAGGGCCTGATCGAGATACTGGCAGCCGCACGCGATCCGGGTTTGCGCGCGAAAATCGCCGTAAAAAGCAACGATGCGCGTATCGACCCGGTTGGTGCCTGTGTCGGAATGCGCGGCTCCCGGGTTCAGGCGGTTTCCAACGAGCTGGCTGGAGAGCGTATCGACATTATCCTGTGGGACGAGAACCCGGCACAGTTTGTCGTCAATGCCATGTCACCGGCAGAAGTGACCTCCATCGTGGTCGACGAGGAATCCAAAAGCATGAATGTCGCGGTGGAAGAGGACAAGCTTTCACAGGCCATCGGGCGTGGCGGACAGAATATCCGGCTTGCAAGCGAGTTGACCGGCTGGGAACTCAATGTGATGACCGAAGCCGATGCCGAGGAAAAGAGTGAGCAGGAGGGCAAGGAACTGCTTGCCATGTTCCAGAAACAGCTGGATGTGGATGAGGACGTGGCATTGATTCTTGTCCAGGAAGGGTTCTCTACCATTGAGGAAGTCGCTTATGTGCCGAGTGCCGAGCTCGTTTCGATCGACGAGTTCGACGAGGGTATCGTCGAGGAGTTGCGCAGCCGGGCACGTGACGTATTGCTGACGCAAGCCATTGTCAGCGAAGAAATTATCGATGATTCAGAGCCTGCCGAAGACCTGTTGAGCCTCGAGGGCATGGATCGCGAGCTGGCATTCGTACTGGCCAGCAAAGGTGTAATTTCAAGGGAAGATCTTGCCGAACAGGCGATTGACGATCTGGAAGATATCGAAGGTCTGGACGAGGAGCGTGCAGCCAAGCTGATCATGGCGGCTCGTGCTCACTGGTTTGAAGAGGAAGAAGCGTCGGCCTGATCATCTGATCGGCTGTCAGTGGAGTAGTTATATGTCCGAAGTGACCATCACTCAATTTGCAGAAGTGCTGAAAGTCCCTGTTGACCGATTGCTTGAGCAATTGGGTGCAGCGGGCATCAGCGTGGCGGGTGCGGACGATGTCATCAGCGACGATGAAAAAATGGAGCTGTTGACCTTTCTCCGCCGCAGTCATGGACGCCAGGAAGATTCGCTGGAGGTTGCTCCGCGGAAAATAACGCTGCAGCGACGCAGTTCCAGTGAGTTGAAACTCTCCGGCAGCCAGGGGCGGGCGCGAACCGTCAACGTCGAGGTTCGGCGCAAGCGAACCTATATCAAACGCGACGTACTCAAGCAGGCTGCGGAAGAGAAACAGCAGGAACTCGACCAGCGCAAAAAGGCCATCGAGGAGGCACGCCTGGAAGCCGAGCGGCTTGAGAAAGAGCGTATCGACAAGACCAAGCAGGAACAAGAGCAGCAGGAAGCAGAAGCCAAACGTCTCGTCGAAGAGGAACAGACCAAGAAAGCAGCACAGCAGGCGGAATAGGAAGCCGCCGAGCAGGCACGCTCGCAGCAAGAGGCGATTGCGCGTGCTGAGGCGGAGGAGAAAGCCGCCAAAGAAAAGGATCAGCAGCAAAAAGCCCGGCATAAACCGGCACGCAGCGACAAGCCGACACGTTATGGCCGCAAGGAACTGCATGTGGCCGGCGACGTCAATCGTCGCCGCAAGAAGCGGGTCCGCAGGCGGCCTGTTTCAGTATCCGGCGGTGGCGAGCACGGTTTCGAGTTGCCGACAGCACCGGTCGTCAAGGAAGTGGAGATTCCGGAGTCCATATCGCTTTCGGATCTTGCCCAGAAGATGGCCGTCAAGGGCAATGAAGTGATCAAGGTCATGATGAACATGGGTGTCATGGCGACCATCAACCAGGTGCTCGATCAGGATACCGCGACGCTGGTCGTCGAGGAGATGGGGCACACGGCCAAGGCCATCAGTGCCGGCGATCTCGAAGAGAAGATTCTTGCTGCAGCCTCTGACGTCGAGGGTCAGGAGGTTCCGCGATCGCCCGTGGTGACCATCATGGGACATGTCGATCACGGCAAAACGTCCCTGCTGGATCATATTCGGAAAACCAGGGTTGCCGCCGGCGAAGCGGGCGGCATCACCCAGCATATCGGCGCCTACCAGGTGGAGACCTCCAGGGGCAAGATCACTTTTCTCGATACACCGGGCCATGCGGCGTTTACTGCGATGCGGGCACGCGGCGCACAGGCGACGGACATCGTCATCCTGGTGGTGGCTGCCGATGACGGGGTCAAGCCCCAGACCGAGGAAGCCATCCAGCATGCCCGTGCGGCAGGTGTACCGCTGGTGGTCGCCGTCAACAAGGTCGACAAGGAAGATGCCGATCCTGATCGGGTCAGGAATGAGTTAAGCGCCAATGAAGTCGTGCCCGAGGAATGGGGCGGCGAGCAGCCGTTCGTTAATGTCTCGGCGAAGACCGGCGAGGGCATCGATGACCTGCTGGACAGTGTTTTGCTGCAGGCCGAGATGCTCGAGCTCAAGGCGGTTGCCGAGGGGCCTGCCGGCGGGCTGGTGATCGAATCGAGCCTTGAGAAAGGCCGTGGATCGGTGGTGACGGTGCTGGTGACCCGCGGGCAGTTGAAGCGCGGCGATATTCTGCTGGCCGGGGAGATCACCGGGCGGGTACGCCTGATGATGGACGAACTGGGCAACAAGGTGGATGTGGCCGGCCCCTCGACTCCGGTTGCCGTGCTGGGGCTGTCAGGAACACCCAATGCCGGCGATGACGTGCTGGTGCTTGACGATGAGCGGAAAGCGCGCGAACTGGCCGATTTTCGCCATGCCCGGACCCGGGAAGCCAAGCTGGCCAGTCAGCAGGCGGCGAAACTCGAAGACTTTTTCAGCAAGGCCAAAGGCTCCGATGCCAAGAGCGTTCAGTTGCTGGTCAAAGCAGATGTACACGGCAGTGTAGAGGCGCTTCGCGATGCGCTGACGGGCATCTCGAACGATGAGGTTCAGGTGAACGTGATCAGCAGCGGTGTCGGTGGAATTACCGAGTCCGACGTCAACCTCGCGGCAGCATCCGATGCCATCATCATCGGATTCAACGTGCGTGCCGACGGGGCAGCCAGAACGGCGCTCAAAGATACCGGTGTCGATATTCGTTACTACAGCATCATCTACGAAGCGATCGATGACGTTAAACAGGCCGTTACGGGTCTGCTGGCACCTGAAATCAGGGAAGAGATTGTCGGTCTTGCCGAAGTGCGGGAAGTATTTCCGTCGCCCAAACTTGGCGATATCGCAGGCTGCCTGGT
>JAJRXW010000004.1 GCA_024276095.1 Gammaproteobacteria bacterium | reverse complement strand
CGGGGTCTTCCCGACCGCCATGACATCCTCTACCAGCGGCATGGATATCATCCCGTCCGGACGAACCGGCAGGGTGCGCGAAATTTCAGGATTGCGCCAGACAAAAATCTCCAAAGAATCTCCGGGACCGATCTGATACTGGACCGGCTCACTCGGCTCCGAAGCATCCTGAACTGCCACGCCACTTGATGAACCGCAACCGGCCAGCGCAGCGAACATCGAGACAAGCAGCCATACAGCCGGCAGTTTCACCGACACCACCCCTTTCCAGGCACTTCTAGACATCATTACCTCCTATAGCAAACTGACCATTCCAGGATCTGTCACCCTGAAACGTCGGCATACGACAATTCATCCGCTCTGACGGGTCTCCCACCAGGCATTTCGATATTGGCCCAAGGGCCTTTTTCGTGAAGGTGTGAAGGGTTTTTTCCGGGTCATCCAGACCTCTTTCTTCTATAGCCAGGCTTACCAGCGCGGTCCGCCCTTCTCCACCTGACAAGATTTGCCATACCTCGGCAAACTTTGCAACGACAGAGTTCGCAGTTACGAGATCTCCCACGACAAACCAGTAATTTACAAGGACATCCCGGCCCGAACGCCGCAGGCGCAACTGGTTGACGGAGACATCTTTACCGTCAATTTCAAGGGTGACACGGTCATCGGCAATGACCCTGAATTCGGATGCTCCAAACCGGTTCCTGAAGCTGCTGGCATCACGGCCTTCCATTGCAGGACTGCCAAGCAGCACCTGCACAAAAAAACGGCCCGGGCCCACCCGGTATTCCGAATGCCGCTCCATCGGCCCGGGATCGGCCTCAAGCCATGGAAGCCGCTGATAGTCCATCACAAACACGGCATCGTCGATCTGACCCGGCAGGCCGATTCCGGAAGATACAACCGAACTCATCGCCGGCAGCGCCCGCAGTGTCAGCGGGCCGGCGAAAAGAACCGCGATGCAGGCCACGCCCACTGACGCAAACCGCTTCCAGTGCAAACTGACTGTTTTTGCAAATCTCAGACTGCGCTCAGCCGGAAGAGGCAGTTCTCCGCTGGAATCCGAATAGCGCAGACCGATCAGAAAAATGACCGCCAACAGCACACCGAACAGGACCCAGCCATAAATAAAGTGGTCCACGCCGACAGCCAGACGCATATCGGAAAGATGGGCAATCACGACAATCAGGTAGGCCCTGAACACATTTGCAAAAATGGTCAGAAAAATAACGACGCAAAGAAAAACGATGCGTTTTACCCACGACTGCAGAAAGAAGTATGCGAACAGCACACCGATAGCTGTCGCACCGATCAGGTACCGAAGCCCGCTGCAGGCATCCTCGACATTGAAGTTCCCGGTAGGCGTAGTCAGGAAACGACCGTCCTGAAAAGCCGGAATTCCCGTCAGCTGCAGCAAAAACACGGTGCCGTTTGTTGTGAACTCAATCAGCGGAGGCAGCAGGAACTCGCCGGTCGGGACCGCGAATATCAGATAAGCGACCGGGAATGAGATGGCCGCAAGCACACGAAACCCGAACATTGTCATCAGCATGACCGGAATCATTGCGATCAGGGCTATTTCACTGACGACATCGACCGAACCGATCCGTGCTGTGAGCCACAATCCGACCAGGACAGCCAACGGCACAAGGCCGAACCATTTTACCTCCGGTTCGCATTCGACCAGGATGTACCTCGCTCTGTACAGCAAATACACCATGACCGGAATGATCAGCAAACCGTGAGCGAAGGTATCGGACCGCAGCCAGACCGAAACCATCAGGGCAAAGGTCTCGGAATAGACGGCAAATACCGAGAATATGGCCACGAGCACGATTGCAAGCGCTGCCAGCACCCGCTTTTCAGCTATGGAATCCTCACCTGTCATCCGCAAAATACCTTCCATTTACCACAGTCTTCAACAGCCATACGCTCGTCAGCCCAGGTTTCTGGCCAGCCAGGGGCCGACCGTTTTGGTCACGGTCAAGGGTAGCTTTTTCCAGATACCGATCGCTGCTGAGTACTTCGCATTATCGGGGCTGAAATTCGGCAATTCGCTGGCATTGATCAATTGATACTGATAAGCCAGCGGTACCGGTTCAAAGCCCCAGTGTTTCTTGAACCGGTATGACCCGGTTCCATTCCTGCTCCGGCCAAAATCGAAAATTTCGATGCCCCTGCCCGCAGCATCCGCCATCAGTTCCCAATACATGTAGTCAAATGCACTGTATTTTCTCGCAAGAAATGTGCCGCCACCATAGTACGGCAGAACCTCATTACGAAAATAGAAACTCATTACACTGGACACCGGAACGCCGTCACGCAGAATGGTCAGCACATCGCAACGATCTCCGAAAACCGATTTCAGGATCTGAAAATATCGTTTCGACAATACCGGCGTCCCCAGCCCCCGAAGACTCTCTGCGTAAATCGAATAGAAACCGTCTACCGAAGCAGCAAACCGCGACTCCAGATCGTGCTTCATCCCCTTCCGGATCATCGCCCGTTGCTTACGTGGAATCGCCAGCATATTTTCTTCGGAATCCGCTGATATTTCCTTGCGGAAGGTAACGTAACGATCAGTTGACACATATCCGGGCTCTTCCCGGACATTGCGCAGCTCCAGGTAGTCTACAGCGAGTTTTCCCGCCAGGTCCGACGCTGCTTCTGTCAGCGCAGAACGGGCTGCCTCATCCCTGGCCGCGGCCCCCCCGTAAACACAAAAAGGTAGAGAAATCAGTTTATTACCGAACAGCCTGCTGCGTACTTGGGCAAGAGGCAACACCCCGGCGATTTCCCCGGAACGCTCGGCGTAGAGATAGAAAGTGGGGTGACCGAATGCCTCGGCGATGACATCTTTCCAGCCCGCAAGGTGAAAAAAATGGGCTTCTTCGCACTGCAATACGAACTCATCCCAGCGCAGCCGGTCGGATGCGTTTTCCAGCTGACAAATACGCACGGATTCAATCACCGTGCATCGGGACCAGGTGCAGACACATAATATCTTCCGGGCACACGGGCGATCAGGGATTCAGTTTGTCAAACAGCGCCTGCGCCTCGGCCCGGCTGGTAAAGACCTCGTCCGATGCCAGCGCTTTTTCGAGTGTCGCTACAGCTGCATCCTTCTGGCCGTCCTGATCCTGTGCCACCGCCAGATGATAGAGGATCTCCGAATCGCCTTTCGACTGCTCGGCTGCCTTTGCAAGCAGCTCAAGTCCTCTGGAAAGATCGCCGGTTTGCAGATAAATCCACCCTGCAGTATCCGTAACGGCAGCCAGGTCCGGTCGAAGTGCGGTGGCACGCTCAGCGACCGATACGGCCCGGGCGTCACCCACCTCGTAATAGAGCCAGGCAAGATTATTCAGCGCGAGCACCTGGTCGGGGACCTGCTCGAGAACTCTTTCGTACTCCGCGATCGACTCCTTCCGGTTGCCCTGTTCCTGGAAAACCGCAGCTCTGAAATACCGGCCGGCGGCGTCGTCAGGATGTTCATCCAGCCACAGGTCGATATATTCCAGCGGCCTGGGCTCCCTGGCAGCGACCCGTGCGCGGTAGATCCGGCCCGCTGCATCCCTGTTGGGCTGCAGCTCATACACCCTGCGATAGGTTTCCGCTGCCCGCCTGAACTCGCCGAGCGCCATTTCGCGGTCCCCGACAACCATCAGGACGCGAGGATCGTTGGGCGCGACGGCGACCGCCTTGTCCACCGCCGCCTGACCGGACTTCTCATCGCCGGAGCGAAAGTAGGCCTGTGCCAGGTTCAGCAGGGACAACGCATTGTCCGGACCCAGTTCCACAACATGCCTGAAACTGGCAATCGCCTCCTCCCAGTCACCGACCGAAGCAGCCGCCATAGCCCGCAGACTGGCGGGCTGAATCTGATCCGGGGCTCTCTCGGCTGCCTCGCGCGCTACTTCCAGGGCCTTGAGCCCCTCGTTCTCCGCCAGGTAGGATTGAGCCAGCATGACCCGCGCAGTGATATTATTGCCATTCGCCTGGCGAACCTTTTCCAGCCATTCACGGGCCCTGTCCGGCTCACCGACACGGCCTGCAATTCTTGCCATACCGATCATTGCGGCTACATTATCCGGATCGGAGCCCAGTACAATTTCAAGCTGCGCCCGCGCCAGATCGTTTTTCCCGGCGGCAAAATAGACCGCTCCGAGGAACTGCTGGGCCCACATAGACGCCGGTTGATTCGCGACCAGTTCTTTTGCCCTGGCGATCGCGGCATCGAATTCCTCTTCCTGCAAATGCACCATGACCGACAGCAAAACGACGGCATCGGAGCTTTTGTCACCGGTTTGCAAAGACTCCAGTAACGCCTTGGCCTTTTCCGGCTCACCCTGGGTCATGTAGGAGGTCACTTCTCCGAGTAAAAAGCGGGTGTCATCCGGAAATGCTTCCTGCCCTTGCCGGAAGTAACCCAGGGCGCTCTCTATATCACCCTGTTTGAGACTGTCCTGCCCCGCCAGAATCAGCAGCTCCTGGTTGACCCGGTTCCCGTCTTTGTCCTGATCCGCTTTCAGGGAATCGGCAACCTGTTCCGCCCGGCCCTGCCGCAGCCGCACTTCCGCAAGCATGCGGGACACGACGATATTGCCGGGATCCGTCTGGATCACCGCATTCAGCTGGCTCTCCGCCTGCTGCAGGTTACCTTCGACGAAATGTACCGTTCCGAGCAGCACCTTGGCCGGCCTGAAATCCGGGTAGTCCCTGACGATCCCCTGCAGCACACTGATCGCCTCGGCATTCTCCTCTGACTGCGCATGCAGACGCGCCCTGAGATAACGGGTCAGCAGGCTGGATGGCGCCACGGCCTCCAGCCTCGCTATCGTCGCTCCCGCCTCATCCAGCTTGCGAAGACTCAGCTGTATATCGCCAGCCAGAGTCAGGGCCTGAAATAATGCGCTGGCATCACGCTGTTCCGAGGCAATCGCAATGGACTGGCTGAACGCGTTCAAAGCCGCCACCGGCCCATCCGTGGCCAGCAGACGACGGCCTTTCAACAGGCGCGCCGGTACATAATCGGCATCCCGGGCCAGCGCCTCGTCAATCAGCTGGTCGGCCCTGTCCAGGCGGCCCGTTGCGATCATAAGTTCCGCCAGTGCAGCGTAGCCCTCCGGCTGATCGGGCCGAGCCGCGATCAGCGTCGAAAAGCTCTGCTCCGCAGCGTCGGGTTTCCCAAGGCGCTGGTATGAATGCCCGCGCAGCAGCAGCATGGATGCAGGCATCTCGGTTTCCGCCATACCGGTCGCCGCAATCTCATCGACAACTTCCTGGAATCGATTCAGTTCGAAAAGCGCCTGAATCAGCAACTCGGATACCTGCTCTGTGCCGGCACCCAGATCTCTGGCCCGCTTCAGCTCCTTCTCGGCAGACGCAATATCGCCGGTAATAAGAGCCACCTCTCCGAGCGCCAGACGTGCATCGACATTGTCCGGTTCGGACTGCAGCAGGTTTCGAAGATGGATCGATGCGGTACGATAATCGCCGTCCGCTACTGCTTCCTGAGCGCTTGCCATCAACTCTTCCGGTGACTGGGCACAGGCGGTCAAACCGATCACCAGAACCAGAAAAATACATATTGCGTCGGTCCGCAAAAAACACTTCATGTTTTCATCACCCTGAGAAGCAGCCGCCCATGGACTGGCGCCGCTGCCGTTTGTTTATTCGCTATCTGATAGCCCCTGGTATCAGCCCCTGAATACTAAAAACTCCCGGCAATCGCCCCGTTGGCAAAAAACCATGGACAGCCAGTGAAAAGCCCTGTGAGAAACCCTGTGAGAAACCCTGTAGAAAGTTATATCAACGGTTTGATATTACTAGAAAAAATATTACGGCGCACTAACCTGGCTCACAGATTTTCCCTGCCATATGAGCATTTCCGGGCCCAAATGCTATATCTGGCGCGGTTTCTGATCAAAAACTGCGCAAACCCCGTGATTGCTGCAGCACGCCAATCCAAGATTTGGCATGAACTAAAACAACTAAACATCATAAAACACTCACTATGTTAAACACGGCCGCCGCTGGCAGAGTATTTCTTTGCACCTGGCCTTTTTCCTTGTGCTATTTTTGCGCCGATTGGGCTCCCGAAAACTGGTACTGCTCTCCGGCTGAAAGTATTGCTATATCAGGCTTTGCGGTGATCTGGCCAAAGCGCAGGCAGGCGTTGTTGCAACTGCCTGCGAACGGGAGTTCAAAACAAGCGACGCGCGTCACATTTTTTGAAATTGCGCGTCGGCATAGTGCGCCCGACATCTGAAAAAGGCAAACCCATTGAAAGATGGGGACGCAAAGCTTTCGGTCTAAGGAGTTCACTCTATGACAGCGAGGTTGCCAGGTTTGCAAACGTATCGTTTTCCGCGATTACGTGTTTTTGCATACCCGAAATATCAGCTATCTGGAAGAGCACCGACCGTTGGCGCGAATGTGTGTCGATGTCGGCACAAACTACTCAATCTGATGGATCAGACCAGCGGTGATATAGGTATGCACAATTCTTTGTCCAGGCGGAGTCGCTCTGCCCTGCTGATAGTATTAAGCAGTGTCTTGTTTGGTATCGGGGCAGCTACGGCCGGCCCCATCCAGAACTTGCAGCCAGGCGAATGGTACGAGTTTCCGAATTCCAAGATCAGGAGCGTGTTGCCAAATCCCGTTCCCGGCGGAAATCCCATCAATATCATCAACGCATGGAATGGCGGCGCGTTCGACACAACCCGAAACCGCCTGGTTGTCACCGGCGGTGGGCACGGCGATTACGGCGGAAACGAAGTCTATGCTTTCGATGTGGCAACCGGCACATGGCTGCGTCTTTCGGAGCCCACTTCTGCACCGATAGCCGTCCATAACTATGACGCGCTTGAATATCTCCCGGCACAAGACGCAATGTTTCAGGCCGGTGGATCCACATGGCCAAGCGGCGCCCCCACCAGTGAAGCATGGCTGTTCAGCTTCGCCACCAACTCATGGACGCGGGTCGCCGATATTCCCGGCCCCTGGGCCGACATCAACGCCCTCAATCTGACATCGGGATATGACCCGGCAACCAGCCAGGTTCTGATCGGTGGCTACAAGAGCTCCGCCAGTTATAACGCCGGAACCAACACCTGGTTTCGGCATGGCAATACGACGTACCGGGACCTGGGACATACGGGAACATTCGATCCGACGCGGCGGAAATTCGTGCGGATTGGCCGCGGATCCGCCTATATTTACTCGGTCGATGCCACCGGGCGATTCGGCGACCAGGCACCCCTGGGTGCCACCGGTGCCACCGAGGTGGAAAACTACGATTCACCGGGCCTGGTCTACGACCCTGTCAGTGACCGGATCGTTGCCTGGGGTGCAAACGGCGTCGTCTATACGCTGAACCTGGACACCAGGGTATGGAGCAAAATCAACCCCACCAACAGCGTTTCACCCGGCGACCCCTATGCAGGCAGTACCCCGATCAAAGGTACCTTTGGCCGTTTCCGGTACATGCCCGCATACAATGCGTTCATTACGGTCACCAGCATTGACGCCAACGTCTTTGTCTACAAACTGACCGATGGCGGCAGTCTCCCGCCCCAGGCGCCGATTGTATCCCTGAGCGCGTCACCGGCCGCAATCGACAGCGGTGCGACGACCACGCTCGCATGGACCACTGTGGATGCCGCCAACTGCACTGCTTCGGGAGCCTGGTCCGGAACGAAATCTGTCAACGGACAGGAAACCGTCGGGCCATTGTCTGCTGACAGCACTTTCACACTGACCTGTAGCGGTACCGGCGGCAGTTCCGCCGGTTCGACCATGGTGACGATCAACGCCGGTGGCGGTTCCGGCGGTGGCGGCTCCGGCGGCGGTTCCGGTGGTGGCTCCGGTGGCGGTTCCGGTGGCGGTACCGGTGGCGGATCCGGCGGCAGCACCGCCTACGACCCCGAAGCCGACTGGCTGGATCGTTCCACTCAGCCTGGTGTCGTTCGCGCCATCAACTTCGATGTGGAAAGCGACTGGCTGGACTCCATCTGGGACAACTCGAGCTGTAATCCGGCCTATGCGCCGGGCTGCCGGGCAAACGCCTGGGATTCGACCGTCGCGGCCTCCGGCAACGGATCGGTACGCTTCGATATTCTGTCCGGATCCGGTCAGGGAGATGGAGGCAACCTCGTTTTCAATTTCTCCGAGGATCTCTCGGTCCAGTTCGGGGCCAATGAAGAATTCTGGATACAGTGGCGGCAGCGGTTCGATCCCTTCGTCATTGACCACGACTATGCCAATACCTCTGGAAGCGGGGAATGGAAGCAGGTCATCATTGCCCAGGGAGACCGGCAGCTGCAAAGCGGTGAAGTGATTATCGGCAACGCCTGCAGCGAAAACCAGCTGGTCATTCAAAACGTGAGTAACCGGGATTATCCGACCGCCTATATCGAGTGCGGTGGCTATGAGGCGATGGAAGAAACCCTGGCCCCCAGCACCTACACCAGGCAGAACCAGCGCACGGACGGCTCGGGCAACAATGCCTGCATCTGGTGGCCTGCCAGCGGCGACACCAGCCAGTGCCTGCGCTATGTGGCCGATGAGTGGATGACATTCATGGTTCACGTCACCATGGGACCGGAAGGTCAGGCCGTCAGCAGTGTGGACGGAGAAATGACCCCGGGCTTCATCAACAGCACCTACGAACTCTACGTCGCGCGCGAAGGCGGAGAACTGGAACTGGCGCACCGCCAGGAAGGCCTGGTGATCCCCAAGGGCCAGTACTACGATGCAGCGGTCGGAATCAATCCGGACGATCCCAACGACCCCGGCTATTCCTCGGGCTGGTCGCCCCGTGATGCCCACCCCGATGCCAAGTACGGCAAGATCTGGCTGACCCCCTTTAACACCACAAAGGACTCCGGCGAAGTGCATCAGAACGCTTCGATCTGGTATGACGAAATCATTATTTCCCGCTCTCCGATTGCAGCTCCGGGAGGCAGTATCCCTGCCGGCGGTGGCTCGGGTGGTGGCTCGGGTGGTGGCTCGGGCGGCGGGGGCGGATCTGGAGGCGGTTCCGGCGGGGGCACTGGAGGTGGCGGTGGTTCCGCCGGTGGTCAACCTCCTGCAGCACCGGTTCTTCCCGATACGCTGACGGACGTTTCTCTTTGGGCGCAAAGCCTGGCCCCGCTGGACAGCTACTCGGACCCCGACGGCCATGCGCTGAGCCTGTCGGAATGGCAAATCAGCAGCGACTCCCAGTTCAATCAACTCGTGCTGGCACAAAATGTCTCCGGCGGCACCCGCCTGACCGTGGCGGCCGGTATTCTCACTCCGGCGAGCAGTTTCTGGGCACGCATGCGGTATACGGACAGCTCGGGTGCGGTGTCCGACTGGTCGAATCCGGTACAGCTGACAACGGCCGCAGGCTATCCGAATGACGCCGATGGTAACGGTGTTGACGATGCCTTCCAGGTCGACGGGTTTGCGGATTCGAACAACAACGGGACCGATGACCGCGACGAGGGCATTTGCAATCTCAAGGATGCCGAGAGCAACAGTATCATCGGCTTCCAGACCGACAGCGGTACCATCGGGTGTTTTCGCTCGCTGTCCGAATCGGCTGTGCCGGTTCCATCCGGTGCCGGAAGCCGGTTTCCTTATGGCCTGTTCAGCTTCCGGATCGAAGGCCTGCGGGTGGATACGGCCAATCCGGTAACGGTTACCGTGCGTGTCCATATGCCCGAGCGGCCGGCCGGGCAGATTGCCTGGTACAAGACGGACAGTTCCGGTACGCAGGTCATCGAGCATGACGCCAATGTCAGCTTCGAAGGCAACACGGCGCTGATCCAGCTGACGGACGGCGGTGCCGGGGACTTTGACGGGCTGGTCAACGGCGTGATCGTCGATCCCAGCGGCCCGGTGTCGGTGCCGGCCAACGTCAGTGGCGGTGGTGGTTCCGGTGGCGGCGGTGCGGGCGCATCGGGCGGTGGCGGTGGCGGCGGTGGCGGCTCGACCAATCTGCTCTGGCTGCTGATGCTGGCTTCGCTGGGTATCCTGCGAATGGGCAGGCAGACAGGCAGAACCATCTAGCCGTCTTTTGCGAAGCAGCAGCTCAAACCTGCAAGGCTTCTAGTCGAGCATCGCGAGAATCTCAGCAGTTTTCTCTTGCATGAGATCGGGATTCCCGCGTGTCTCGACGTTCAGCCGAATCACCGGCTCGGTATTCGACATGCGCAGGTTGAACCGCCAATCTGCGAATTCGAATCCATAGCCGTCGATTTCGTCGATTCTGAGCGCCTCGGCTTCGTAATGCGAACGAACCTTTGCAAGCACCGCGGCCGCGTCCGTAACTTTGCGGTTGATCTCACCACTGACCGGAAACCTGCTGATCCGCTCCGCCAGCAGCTCCGACAGGGGTTTCCCGCTGGAACACAAAATGCCTGCCACCAGCAGCCACGGAATCATGCCACTGTCACAATAAGCAAAGTCCCTGAAGTAATGATGAGCGCTCATTTCGCCGCCGTAGACCGCATCCTCCTCCCTCATGCGTTCTTTCATGAATGCATGCCCGGTCTTGCTCTGGATCGGCACACCGCCAAGCCTGGTCACAATATCCTGTGTATTCCAGATCAGCCTCGGGTCATGAACGATTCCTGACCCGGGACTGCGGGCAAGCATGGCCTGGGCCAGCAGGCCTACGATATAGTAGCCCTCGACGAACCCGCCCTGCTCATCGAACAGGAAACAGCGATCGAAATCGCCGTCCCAGGCAATCCCGAGATCCGCTCCGCTGTCATGAATGGCATCGATGGTCGCCTGCCGGTTCTCCGGCAGCAGCGGATTGGGGACCCCGTTCGGAAAACTCCCATCCGGCTGGTGATGAACCTTGATAAATTCGAACGGCAGTTTTCCTTCCAGCCGGTCTATAACCAGACCGGCACCGCCATTACCGGCGTTGACAACCAGCTTCAGAGGGCGCAGGTCGTTCAGATCAACGTAACCCAGCAGGTGCTCGATGTAGGCGGTGGAAATGTCGGTCGCTACAACCGTTCCTTTGCGATCGGCCTGCGACCGGTGACCACCGGCCACCAGCTTGCGAATATCAAACAGGCCCGTGTCTCCACTGATCGGCTTTGACTGCTCCCGAACTAACTTCATGCCGTTGTAGTCGGCCGGGTTATGGCTGGCGGTGATCATGATGCCGCCCCCGGCACCCAGGTGCCAGGTAGCAAAATAGACTCCCTCGGTACCGCAAAGCCCGATGTCCAGGACATCGACCCCGGCATCCGTCAGACCGTCGGATACTGCCGCGGCAAGTTGCGGACTCGACAGCCGGATGTCATAGCCCACGACGACTTTTTCGGGCTGCACGAAGCAGGCATAAGCCTGCCCGATGGCATAGGCTATTTCCTCGTTGATCTCGTCCGGGATACGCCCGCGAATGTCGTAGGCCTTGAAGCAGGTCAGTTGATCGGTCATGGCGCTCTCGTTCAATCGGTTCGGCCTTCACGGCCATATTTGTCGTCAAACCGGACAATATCATCTTCGCCGAGGTAGTCGCCCACCTGAACTTCGATGATCTGTACGGTTTCATCGCCGGGGTTTTCTATCCGGTGCTTTGATTCCAGCGGAATATAGGTGTGCTCCCCCGGCTTGAGATCATAGACCTCATCGTCACGGGTAATTCTCGCGGTGCCGGCCACCACCACCCAGTGTTCCGCCCGATGATGGTGAAGCTGCAATGACAGCACCGCACCAGGCAGCACCTCCAGGCGCTTGACCTGGTACCCGGGAGCCGATTCGAGGCTGTCATAACTGCCCCAGGGCCGGTAAACCTGGCGGCCGAGCTGCACTTCTTCCCGCTGTGCGCTGCTCAGCGTATCGACCAGCTTCTTGACATCCTGGGCCCGTTCTCTGGGCGCCACCATGACCGCATCCTTGGTCTCGACCACGATACATCCTTCCAGCCCGACGGCTGTCAGCAACCGGCTCTCGGCCCGCAGGTAGGAATCCCGGCAGTCCACGGCCACGACATCGCCCAGTTCGGTATTGCCTGCAGCATCCGTGGCGCTGACCTCGTGAAGGGACGCCCAGGAGCCCACATCGCTCCATCCGGCATCCAGCGGAATAACGCTGGCCCGCTCCGTTTTCTCCATTACTGCATAGTCGATGGAGTCCGCGGGGCAAGCCAGAAAGGCATCCGCATCCAGACGTATGAAGCCATCGCTGCCGGTAGACTCATCGACCGCTTTTTTACATGCTGCGCGCATTTCCGGCGCGTGCGTATCGAGTTCCTCGAGAAAACTGTCCGCACCGAACAGGAACATGCCGCTGTTCCAGAAATAGGACCCGGATTCAAGGTAACGCCGCGCCGTCTCGAGATCGGGCTTTTCCACAAACTGTTCGACTAACCGCACATCGTCTTGCCCCTGCCCGGCACGAATATATCCGTAACCGGTCTCAGGCGCCGTTGGCACGACACCGAATGTGACCAGCCGACCCTGTTGCGCTGCGGGAATGGCCAGGCTGATCGCGTGCGTCAGGGCTGTCGAATCGCGAATCACATGATCGGCGGGTAAAACCAGCAACAGCGCCTGTTCACCATCCGATGCCGCAGCAGAAATCAGCGCAGCAACGGCAGCGGCCGGAGCGGTGTTACGCCCTTGCGGCTCAAGAATCACGGTCGGCTCGAAACCCAGCTCCTGCAGCTGGCCGGCCGCAAGGAACCTGTGCGCCTCGTTACACAGCACTACCGGATCGGCCAGGTCGACATCCAGGGAAGACAACCGCTGCACGGTATCCTGCAACATGGTTCGTTCCGCAACCAGCGGCAACAGTTGTTTGGGATACATGGCTCGCGACAGCGGCCACAGCCGGGAACCCGACCCTCCACACAAGATCACAGGAACAAGTTTCATAGTTTCATACCCAGAATAACAACACGCTATATATTACCCAAACCATAGATATCAACCGCTTACACCGATTCACCCCGACCGATCGCATAGTAGGTGATGCCTGTGTCTGCCATTGCCCGGGGATCATACAGATTGCGGCCGTCAAAAATGACCGGCTCAGCCAGAGACTGTTTGATGAAATTGAAATCCGGGCTGCGGAACTCATGCCACTCGGTCACGATGACCAGCGCATCCGCACCCTGCAGGGCATCTTTCGCCGTGTCGGCAAGTACCAGATCGGGCCTTTCCCCGTATATTCTCAATGCTGCCGCGGATGCCTCCGAATCGTAGGCACGGATGCATGCCCCCGCATCCCAGGCCGCTTCCATAAACGCGCGACTGGGTGCCTCGCGCATATCATCGGTTCGCGGCTTGAATGCCAGCCCCCACAGTGCAATGGTCCTGCCCGCCAGGTCTCCGTGAAAATGGCTCATCAGCTTCCCGAACAGCACCTGCTTCTGGCGGTTGTTCACGGCATCGACTGCCTGGATAAGCTGCGCCTCATAACCATGTTCGGATGCCGATCGCGCCAGTGCCGTCACGTCCTTGGGGAAGCAGGACCCGCCGTAGCCACAGCCGGGGTATATGAACTCATAACCGATACGGGGATCCGAACCGATACCGGCCCGGACCTGCTCGATATCGGCACCGCAACGCTCGGCGAGGTTGGCCAGCTCATTCATGAAACTGATCTTGGTCGCAAGCATCGCGTTTGCCGCGTACTTGGTCAGCTCGGCCGAGCGTATATCCATCAGGATCAGCTTGTCGTGGTTACGGCTGAACGGCTCGTAGAGACCGCGTAACAGTGTCACGGCGCGCGGATTATCGGTTCCGACGATGATGCGATCCGGCTTGGTGAAATCGGCCACTGCGGCCCCCTCTTTAAGGAATTCCGGGTTGGATACGACGTCAAACTCAACCGAAACACCGCGGGCCGACAATACTTCAGTGACAGCCTCGCTCACCTTGTCGGCAGTCCCGACCGGCACGGTGGACTTGTCCACGATCACCCGGTATTCGTTCATGTGACCGCCAATCGACCGCGCAACCGCCAGGACGTGCTGCAGGTCCGCCGAGCCATCTTCATCCTGCGGCGTACCCACGGCGATCATCTGGAACACCCCGTGGGCGACGCCTGCGGCGATATCGGTCGAAAAACACAGCCGTCCTGCCTCGTGGTTACGACGCACGATATCTTCCAGGCCCGGCTCAAAAATCGGTACTTCGCCCTGGTTCAGGCGCCGGACCTTGTCTGCATCGATATCCAGGCACATCACCTGGTTGCCCGCATCCGCCATGCAGGCACCGGTAACGAGGCCGACATAGCCTGTGCCATGTACTGTGAGCTCCATACTGATCCTTCGCCTGGTTGAGTATCTGGCGGCTAGATTAATCGCTCGGCGGAGGGAATGGAACGCCGGCAATCACAATCCGGTTGCGGAATTAAGGCGCCCGCCGCCAGAACGAGAACCCTGGATACCTCCCTCGGCACCTCCCTGGGCACCTCCCTGGGCACCTCCCCGGTCTCCTGCGGAGACCAATCATGGGTCCGAAATCGCGCAAGTCTGTGATAGGCTTGGCATCTGGCCCAGGGGGATCCGTGGTTTGGATGCGCCCGTACCGGTCGGTGCCTTGTACTACTAAGAATCAGAAGGGGTAGCAATTATGTCTCGGTTTGTTCGCCAACTGGCGTTCATTGGCATGGCCTTGGGGATCGCTGTATCCGGGGTACAGGTCGCCAGTGCCCAAGTGCTGGAAGAAATCATCGTCACCGCGCGAAAACGCACGGAAAGCCTTCAGGATGTACCGGTCTCCGTCAGTGTTCTGGACGGCGACAAGGTGACCGAATCCGGTATTACCAAGGTAGAGGAACTGGTGGTTTACGTACCCAATGTTTCCATGTCCGAAACCGGTATCGGCACCAACCTGTATGTCCGGGGCATCGGATCCGGCATCAACCAGGGTTTTGAGCAGTCGGTCGGCATGTATATCGACGGCGTCTATTACGGGCGAGCGCAGCTGATGCGGGCGCCCTTCCTCGATCTGGCCCAAGTGGAAGTGCTGCGTGGCCCCCAGGTGACGTTGCTGGGTAACAACAGCATCGCAGGCGCATTGAACATGAAAACGCGCAAGCCTACCGATGAGTTCGAGGGCTTCGTTTCCGCATTGTACGAGCCGGATCACAACGAGCAGGAATATACCGGGGTTATTTCCGGACCGTTGTTCAGCAACCTGGCCGCGCGCGTCGCAGTGCGCTATCGGACCATGGACGGCTATATCGAGAACACTATCCTCAACCGCGATGAACCGAACCGGGAAGAGAAAAGCGCCCGCCTGACACTGGCCTGGGCCGCAGACACCTGGGATGCGACACTGAAACTCGAATCAAATCAATTCGATATCAAGGGCCGGCAAATCGAAATCATCAAGGATATTCCGTCGACAACACGTGGCTCGAGCCAGACGGGATTCAGCAACAACACCGGCAGCTCCGCGTTATGGCAGCCGGGATTTACCTATCTTCAATATCTCGGCCAGTTCTTTGACAGCAATCCCCGGATTCAGGACGATCAGCTGGATTTCTCCCGCCACTCCAACGGAGATTCCAGCAACAACGACGTCGACACCGCCGTGGTCACCCTGAATTTCGATATCGGGGACCATGAACTCACGGCGATCAGTTCATGGCTGACTTACGAATACTTTGAGGACTGTGACTGCGATTTTACCGGCGCAGCCCAGTTTAACCTGCTGTCAGAAGAAAACTATACGATGTGGAGCCAGGAATTACGGCTCACCTCGCCAAGCGATCGCCGTTTGCGTTATATGGCCGGTCTGTATTACCAGAAAGAAGACCTTGGTTTCGGCGACCAGATTCTTTTGCCGGTCGACGGCGGCGTCGCCCGGCTGGTGGGCTACGCAACCGCGGGCGACCCCAATGCGGGCAACGATACGCTGGGCGATACCTCGGTATTTCGCGATTTATCACAGGATACTTATGTGAGTTCGGTATTTGGCGAGATCTCGATGGATCTGACCGACCGCTGGCAGTTCAATCTCGGCTTGCGGTATACCGAAACCCAGAAACAGGCTTCCCGAACCCTGCAGCAGGGCAACCTGGAGCGCGTGGCATTCGATATCAACGTCCCCGCCGAATTCGACCGGCTGGCCTCAGGCGCCGTGGCCTTTGCTTCGATATTCAATGCTGCATTCCATACCCTGAGTGGTGTGCGCAAGGAAAACCGCACATCCTGGTCGCTGGTGAGCAATTTCGATCTGACCGATGACACCATGATTTACGGTTCGGTCAAAAAGGGGTTCAAATCCGGCGGATTCGACGTGCGTTCCAACAGTGAGCCCGAGCCGGGCACCACGGGCGTCGGCATTTTATATCCACAGGCTGCTCAGGCAGCCGTATCCAATGTCGATCCGGGCTCTTTCGAATTCGAAGACGAAGAAGCACTGGCTTTCGAAGTAGGCTCAAAAACCGTACTGGCGGGCGGTGCCGCAGAAATCAGCACGGCCATTTTTTATACCAAGTTCGACAATATGCAGATCAGTATTTTCGACGGTACGCTGGGCTTCAATGTCGGCAACGCAGCCAAGGCCACCACCTATGGCATTGAAGTCGACGGACGCTGGCAGATATCCGATTACTGGATGCTGTCCGGTTCCCTGGCGCTTCTGGACTTCGAGTTCGACGATTTTCGCAATGGCCAGTGTATCCAGGGACAGACACCGGATTTCGCCGACGGCAAATGTGACTTCACGGGCAAGACCAACCAGTACGTTGCTGACTGGTCGGGTGCCGTGACGCTCAATTACGAACTGCCGGTCGGCTCATCGTTACTGTTTCGCTCGGCACTGGATTTGCTGTTCAGCGACAGTTATGAACCGACCCAGAACCTGGATACACGCGTTCAGCAGTCAGCCTACACCAAGGTGAACCTGCGACTGGCGCTGAGCGATATCGATGAAATCTGGGAGGTTGCAATCCTGGGGCGCAATCTGACCGATGAGGAAATCGTCACTTATGCCAACGATGTGCCGCTGGCATTCAGCCAGTTTGGCTCGCCGGCCTATTACGGATTCATCGATCGCCCGCGCACTGTCGCCGTGCAGGCTACCTACCGGTTTTAGCAGGTACCCCGCGATGCCCCGGCAACCAGGATAACGATACTCAAGAACAAGAATGAAAATACGTATGAGGAATGCGATGAACGTCAGACAATTATTGCAATCTGTTGCAGCGCTGGTAATGATTGGTGTTACCGCACCCGCCTGGGCTGCGCAGGAAAAAGTCAATTCCAATGACCCGCTGAACGGGATCCTGGATATCTACAGCGCCACTTTCGATCCGCCGCTGAATCCCGGTGGAGACCCGTTCTTCGGCGGCACCCCGCCGGCAAGCCGTGCAATCCTCGTCGTTCCGACCCCCACCGGGGTGCTGGAAAACTGGGTTCCCTGCGGGCTCGGCAACGGCGGGGCCCCGTGCTTAGAGCCGCCCCAGGCAGGCTCGTTCCTGGACCTGACCCTGAGCAACAACAATTCCACCCTGACCATCGCCGGTGGCACGGTGGCGTTCCCGACGCTTACGCTGAACATCAGCGGCACCACCGATATCATCGCATCGAATGCCGGCATCGTGTTCGATGCCGCCCCGCAGGTCACGACAGTCGATGCCAACGGCGTGGCCGTTTTCGAGGTTGACCTGACACCTGCCACTGCTGTGGACTTCAGTACGTTCAGCGAAATCATCGACAGCTGTACCGGTGGCCTGTGCGGGCTGGTCAATATCCTCACACTGGACATGATTCGTTACCGGCTGACAATAGATTACGACCCGGACTTCGTTACCTTTACCGCTGATTTTATCGGCCAAACAGCCAATAACTCGATGGTATTTGCCACGCTGAACAAAGGCGCACCGCAGATCAGCGTCACCGGCCTGGTATCTTTCGGCTCGGTCACGGAGAGCAACAGCTCGACACAGGATGTCACCGTCAGCAACGCCGGCACCGAAACACTGTCGATCGCAACCATCACGGCGCTGACCACTCCTTTCAGTATCCTGGCAGACAACTGTTCCGGACAGACACTCGCACCCGCTGCCAGTTGCCTGCTGACCGTCGAGTTCTCACCACCGACCGTCGGCCCGTTCAGCAGCAGCTTTGATATCTCTTCGGACGATCCGCTCAGCCCCACTGCCACCGTTTCGGTCAGCGGTACCGGTGTTGCCCTGCCGGTGCCCGATATCACCGTCACGGATTCGGTGCCCGATATCAGGGACCTGCTGATTCCGTTCGGTACGCTCACCGAGGCCGCCACGTCGGATCAGACCGTGACCGTCACCAACGACGGTACCGCCGATCTTATTCTGGGCAACGTTACACTGCCTACGTCACCCTTCAGTATTCCCATGGCAACGGATACGTGTTCCGGACAGACACTCGCGTCGTCAGCCAGTTGCACGTTTATCGTACGCTTCGCCCCGGTGATTTCCGGCAGTTTCAGTGACAGCGTGGATATTCCCTCCAACGATCCGGATGAACTTGTTGTTACGGTCAATCTTACCGGCACGGGGGTCCCTGTGCCGACGCCCGACATAACGGTAACCGATTCTGTACCGCCTGGCGATGACCTGCGGATACCATTCAATAATGTCACCCTCTCGACAGCCGCAGACCAGCTGATCACGGTTACCAATGACGGCACTGCGGATCTGGTCATCGGAACGGTTGCGGGAGCCAACCCGCTGGCTGCCCCATTCAGCATCCTGAACGAGACCTGTTCCGATGCAACGCTGACGCCATCGCAAAGTTGCACCATCACCGCCAGGTTGAGACCTGCCTCGACCGGCAGCTTCAATGACAGCCTGGACATTCCCTCCAACGATCCGGATGAACCGTCCGTGACCGTGGACTTGAGCGGCCGGGGGCTTGAGCCCATCGACGACGGGGAAAGTGTTGATCAGGGCTTCTTTGGCATCAGCTCTGCTGACCCGGGAACATTGCTGGCCCTGCTGTTGCTGGTGATCGGTGTAGCGGCAAGGCGGCCACGTCGGTAGAGGACATTGGCCTAACGACCGACTGCCACAGGTGCAATGCACCGGTTCCGGCGCCTGCCCGGACACGAGGAGCAAAACCTTTCCGGGACAGGATCAGCTGGTGCCGGTACCTGCCGTACCGGCGCGATGTGCGTCCAGATCGGTAACGCTGGCCTTGGCGGCAACCTGATTTTCATCCACACGGCTGTGGCGCCAGACCATGTCGTCCAGACCGTTGGTGGGCGCATAGCCCGCCACGGTGTCCAGCAGAAGTTCCCTGGCCCGCAAGCAGTCGAAATTCTCCGCTGCAATCAGCAACTGCTCAAGGTTGCCGGAAACGCGATCCCAGGGGAGGGACTCTTCCATCGCGCGCATGATCATGGGGTGATCGGTACCCATGACATTGTCGCCGATCAGCAGCTCCTCATAGAGTTTTTCCGCCGGCCGCAGCCCGGTGTATTCGATGGCGATATCGCCTTCCTGATTGTCGTTGTCCCTGACCATCAAACCCATCAGGTGGATCATGCGGCGGGCCAGATCCTCGATTCGGACCGGCTTGCCCATATCCAGCACGAACACATCGCCGCCCTGACTCATGGAGCCCGCCTGGATCACCAGTTGCGCCGCTTCCGGTATGGTCATGAAGTACCGGATGATCTCCGGGTGGGTGACCGTAACAGGCCCCCCGGCACGGATCTGCTCGCGGAACAGGGGGACAACGGACCCGGATGAGGCCAGAACATTGCCAAAACGTACCATCGAAAACTGGGTTTTGCTGCCGCGCTCGTGTAATCCCTGCAGAACGAGCTCGGAAAACCGCTTGGTGGCGCCCATGACGTTGGAAGGCGATACGGCCTTGTCGGTTGAAATCAGCACGAAGTTCTCGACACCGGCATCATGCGCCGCTTCCGCCGTATACCAGGTACCGATGATATTGTTGTGTATCCCTTCGATCATGTTGTGTTCGACCATCGGCACATGCTTGTAGGCCGCGGCGTGATACAGGGTATTCACCTCAAATGTCGTCAGAATCGTCCGCATCCGGTCGCGATGGTGCACCGAACCCAGCAGGGGAATGATCTCGACCTCCAGCTGCTCATGCTTGACTGTTCGCCTGAGTTCCTTGTCCAGTGTATACAGCGCAAGTTCGCTGATTTCGAACAATAGCAGGCGGCGGGGACCATGCTGAATAATCTGGCGGCACAGCTCTGATCCGATCGAACCACCGGCACCGGTCACGATCACCGACTTACCGCGAATACAGGCATCGAGCAACTGCCCGTTGGGCGGCACGGATGCCCTGCCCAGAAGATCGGCAACATCGACATCCCGGAGTTCATCCACCCGGGCACGGCCGGAAACCAGATCGGCAACATCCGGCATGGTCTGAACATGAACCGGCAGTGATTCCAGGCTCTCGATGATCTTGCGCCGCTTGCGACGATCCACGGACGGCAACGCCAGCAAAACGCGCTTGATCCCCCTGCTTTCAATCAGACCGGGCAGATCAAAGGGGGAATGTACCTGTAAACCGTTGATCGTTCGCCCCTGGACATTCCTGTCATCGTCAATAAAAGCCACCGGGAGAAAATCCCTGGCGGCAACCAGAGCTTCTACCAGCCGGGCTCCGGCCTCGCCTGCACCGTAGACTGCAACGCACTCTCCCTGCTCGGGCTGGTGGAGCAGAAATGCCCGCATGGCGAAGCGACTGCCAACTATCGTTAGAATAGAAAATGACCAGAAAATCAATG
>JAJRXW010000220.1 GCA_024276095.1 Gammaproteobacteria bacterium | reverse complement strand
GAAAGATCCGGCATCATGCCAAGGCAGGAATGCACAGTGCGTGCTGTAGTCGCTCCCTACGCCGGTACTAGCCGGATCAGGTTCAAAGGGTTCCCAAAAAGGTCTCAGGCCGGGTAACGGCCACCCCATGACACCGTAAATATAACTCAATCTCGCCGCTATTTCTGCTATGGTTTCAACCTTTGAAACAACCCGAACGCTCGCACGAAAGCTGGAACAATGACCGATAAAACAATAGATTACAAAGCCATCGACGCCGTCGTAAATATCTGGACCGAAGAAGCGCTGTCCAAACGTCCCGACTGGGGCGATGATTTTTTTGTCGACAAGATGAACGCCAAAAGCGGCCTGATGGCCGGCGTCAGCCTGGAGCAGATGATCGAGCGCATGGACGCAGCCGGAATCGGGAAAGCATTTCTGATTGCCGCGCACAGTGGCCGGCCCGGGCTGCCGGGCTGCTATCACATGCCCTATGAAGTGGTCGCGCGCGCCTGCGAACAGTACCCGGGCCGGTTTTACGGCCTGGCCGGCATCGATCCTTTCGATGGCATGAACGGCGTCAGGGCATTCGAAGATGCCGTAACCAACATGGGCTTCATCGGCGCCCACCTGTACCCGCACTGGTTCGAACTGGCGCCGGATCACGCGAAGTATTACCCCTTCTATGCCAAATGCTGGGAGCTGGGTGTGCCGATCCAGATGCAGGTCGGGCAGTCGATGGTTTACGCCAAGGATTTTCCCTGCCGCAGTGTCGGCCAGCCGATCAAACTGGATGCGGTGGCCTGTGATTTTCCCGAGCTGAAACTGATCGGTATTCATGTCGGCATCCCCTGGCATGAGGAAATGATTGCCATGTCATGGAAGCACGACAACATCTATATCGGCTGCGACGCGCATCGCCCGAAATACTGGCCAAAGAGTTTCATTCACTACATCAACTCGTTCGGTCAGAACAAGGTCATCTTCGGTACGGATTTTCCGGTACTGGATTTTCAGCAAACAGTGAGCGACATCGATGCATTGAACTTCAAGCCGGAAGTTCGGCGCAAGCTGATGCGCGACAACGTGCTGGGAATCTACGGGCTGGAGGAGTAGTCGCGTTATTCATGGCGTTCGCCGGGGCGACGAACGCTTCTACGGGGCGGCCAGCGTCGCTCCCGATGCCAGCATCTCCTCTATTTCGGCCTGGACCAGGCCGGCTTCCTTGAGGATCTCGACACTGTGCTCCCCCATGCGTGGCGGGAGACGGCGCACGTCTGCGGGTGTTTCGGAGAAAGTGACCGGGAAGCGGGTCATGCGCAGCTTGCCTTCCGTGGGGTGATCGGCGAGCTGCCAGAAATCCACAGCCTGCAGATGCGGGTCGGAAATAAGGTCTTCCAGCGAGTTGACGACGATCGTAGGCACGCTGGTTTCGCCGAAGATCTCCAGCCACTCTGCCGTGGTACGGGTCAGCATCGTTTTCGCCGTTTCATCGTAGGTTGCATCGATGTTCCTGAGCCGGTTCGCCAGTGTCATGAAGCGATCGTCCTCGAGCAGATCATGGCGCCCGGATAATTCACAGAAAGTATTCCAGTGGTTATCCAGGTATGGAAGGATCGCGATATAGCCGTCTTTGGTCTGGTAGGGCTTGCGATGCTCGCTCATCAGCCGTGTGTATCCGGGCGGGCCCATGGGGGGCTCGAATGCCATGCCCCACAGGTGTTCGGCCATGACGTAGTACACCATAGTTTCATACATGGGCACTTCGATCTCCTGGCCCACACCGTGGCGCTCGCGATGAAAAAGCGCAGCAGTTACCGCCCAGACGACCGCCATGGCCGTGGTTTTGTCGGCGACGACGGTCGGCAGGTAGCGGGGCTCGCCCTGCACCATTTTCTGGAGCATTGCGATGCCGCTGGCCGACTGTATGGAATCGTCCAGAGCCCCCTTGGCGCCGTAGGGCCCGGCCTTTCCATAGCCGTACGTCCCGCAATAGATAATCTTCGGATTCACCGCCTTGAAATCGGAATACTCCAGGCCCAGCCTGGTCATGACCTGCGGCCGGTTGTTGTGAATCACAACATCGGTATTCTCCGCGAGTTTCAACAGGGCATCGCGGCTCGATGGCTGCTTGAGATCCAGCACCAGGCTGCGCTTGTTGCGGTTGCAGGTGAGATAAAGCGCCGCCATACCCTTGTTATGCGCCGCACCCAGCGCACGGTTGCTGTCGCCGCGGGGCGCCTCGACCTTGATCACCTCGGCGCCCATGTCCGCAAGGATCTGGCAGGCCCACGGGCCGAGAACGACGCTGGTGAGTTCCAGGATACGGATGCCTTCCAATGGGCCTGGCATGATATTGGCGACTCCCTAGTTATTCAGCGCGGCAAGTGTATCTTCCGCATCTTTACGCCAGGCGATATTCTTGGCGCCTTCGGGTAACGACTCAATCGCCAGCGTGAGTTCTTCCCGTGCCTTGTCGGTCTCAGAGGCGGCCGCCAGCGCCATTCCCAGGTGAAAACGCAACAACGGCGCTTTTTCCATTAACTCAACGCTTTTTTGCAGATACTCGACAGCCTTTGCATAGTCTCCGGTTCGATAGTAGGCCCAGCCCAGCGTATCGACAAAGGCGGGGTTGTCACTGTCCTCAAACCGCTCCGCCAGGCTCAGGGCTTTTGCCAGACTGGCATCGTCGCCACGAAAATCGAGCAGTAAGGCCGCGAGGTTGTTCGCTGCGATCGGCAGATCGGGATTAATCGCCAGCGCTTCCTCATAATGCGCAATCGCATCGTCCAGGCGTCCCTCGCGCTCCAGCTCGCTCCCCAGGTACAAAACCAGGTCCGGGGCGCCGGGTACTGCGGCAAGCCCCCGCTTGAAAGCAGCAATGCGGTCATCGATATCAGGAAATGTCTGGGCAAGCGCTGCATACGCCGTGGTCGCTTTCGGCTGATCGGCGATGACGCTTTCCAGCTGTTTCCTGGCCTCCTCCACGTCGCCGACACGGGTCAGCATACCGCCGAGCAGGAACCTCGCATGCGGCTGATCCGGATACCTGGCGACATGCTCTTTCAGGAATCGAACGGACTCATCCACCTGGCCGTTCTCGGCCAGTGCCCTGACCAGTCCTTCCAGCGGCAAATTCGCGGCCGGCGTCTTTTCCAGGGCCTGCTTGTAGGCTTCGACAGCCTCGCCATAGCGCTGCTGTGCGTGCAGCGTTCGCGCCAGTGCGTAACTGCCGGCACCCGTGTCGTCACTCTCACCCTGCATACGCCGGGCTTCCGTCTCCGCTTCAGTCAGCTTGCCTTCGCCCAGCAATAACTCGACCAGCCGGGCAGAGGCCCCGGCATTCAGTTCATCCGATTCAACCTGCTTGCGCAATATCGCCTCGGCCTCTTCGGGATTACCCTGGCTCACATAGATCGTAGCGAGTTCCTGTGCTCCTTCGCTATGCGCGGGGTTGACTTCAAGCAGCCTCTTGTAGGCATCGACGGCCAACACACGTTGACCGGATCGCAGATAGGCCCGCGCCAGCGCATACATGGCCCGCTCCGATTCCGGTTGCTTGCGCAAAACCAGCCGCAAATCGGAAATTGCCTCATCCATGTTGTCATCGACCAGGTTGAGCCCCGCACGAATCAGCAGGGCATCGGCATTGTCAGGTGCATCGGCAAGAATTTCCTCCACCACTGCGCGACCTTCATCGGCTTGCCCGGCGGTAATCAGCAGTGCCGCCACCCTGTTTCGAGCGAGCAGGCCTTCTTCGCTATCGGGGGATTGCTCGGCGATCCGTTGATAGACGGCCTGCGCATCCGCGCTGCGTTGCTCGGATTCGTAAAAGCGCGCCAGCACCAGCTGCAACTGGAGCTGGTCGGGCGATTCGGCGATGAATGCCTTCAATGCTTCTTCGGCGGCTTCCGGCCCGTCCACACTGGCAAGGAACTGGGTCAGGCCCAGTTTTGCATCGACATCGGTCTCATCCAGTTCGATTACGCTGCGCAGCATGTCCTTTGCTTCGTCCGTGCGGCCCTGGCGGGTATAGATCCGGGCGAGCGCGTTCCGGTAACTCTCCTTGTCCGGGAAATCCCTGATCAGGGCCTTGTACTCCGCCTCGACATCATCGAAGCGCTGCTCTTTGCTGAGCAATACCAGGCGTAACTGGCGCAGCGGCTCGGCAGTTTCGACATCGAGCCGTTTCACCGCCTCATCGACAATACCAAGCGCCCTGGCGGGATCGGTCTCCGCGTAGTAGGCAGCGTGCAGCAGGATTGCTTCAACATGATCCGGGGCGAGTGTCAGCGCCGTTTCGATCTCCTTGAGTGCCTGCTCTTTTTTCTCCTGCTGTATCAATATGCGCGCATTCAGCAGGCGCACATCCGGGTTGTCGGGAGCCAGTTCCAGTACTGCTGCCGCCTCGGCGGCGGCCTCATCGAAAGCCTGGGCAAAATAATAGAAGGTGCCCAGCTTCACGCGCGCCCCGACATGTGCGGGATCGGCATCGACAGCCACCTGCAGATGACCGATCATCTTGCGAAAATCACCGTCCTTCTCGGCGATCAATGCCAGCAGGTACCGGGCATCCGCATTCCGTGGCTGGATCTGGGCGGCGTTTCTCGCCTCCAGCTTGGCTTTGACATAGTCACCGGCATCGTAATATGCCTGTGCTTCCTTGAGATATGTAGCAGCACGCTCTTCCGGTGACCCGCAGGCAGCGACCAGTGTAACGGCGAATACAAACAACGATAATGTTCTGACGAACTGCACGGTTACTCTCCTCGAACTTGAGTGTTCAGGGCGCATGGTCAGCAGGCATCCCGCATCGGGGATACTCCGGACGACGGCCTGGGATGATGAATTCTTGCCTTGAGGCTGGCCACGCAACGCTGTGCTGTCCGGCCATCCCATAATTCCGGGCACTGGCCGGCAGACGGGTCTGCGGCCAGTATGTCCCTGACTGCCTCAAGCAGCCGGTCCGCTCCCGTCAGGCGGTTGGTGCCCTGGGTGACCGTAATCGGCCGTTCGGTATTGGGCCGCAACGTCAGGCAGGGAACCCCGAGATAGGTCGTTTCTTCCTGCAGGCCACCGGAATCCGTAATGGCCAGCCGGGCTTTGGTCAGGAGATTCATGAACTGGATATAGCCTACCGGCTCGACGAGCCTGATCCTTCTTCCGGCAGCCAGTTTACGATATAAACCGTGGTCTTTCAGACTCTTTAGCGTTCGCGGGTGAACGGGAAAAACGAGCTCGATTTGCTCGCTTGCCTGCAGCAGTTGCCCGACCAGTTGCCCCAGGACACCGGGGTCATCCACGTTGGCAGGCCGATGCAGTGTCACCAGCCCGTATGACCGCTCAGCCAGGCCCATTTCGTCACGGGTACCCGCGCTTTCTATCTTGTCCCGCAGCAACTCGTAGGAATCCATCATGATATTGCCGACTCGTTCGATCCGGTCGGCCGGAACACCTTCACGCAGCAGGTTCTCATCGGCGTCGGGCGAAGGTGTCCAGAGCAGATCGCAGATCGCATCGGTAACCAGCCGGTTGATCTCCTCGGGCATCCGCCGGTCGCCGCTGCGCAGCCCGGCTTCGAGATGAACAACGGGTATATGCAGTTTCGCGCAGACCATCGCTATGGCCGCCGTCGAATTGACGTCGCCCACCACGACGGTCCAGTCCGGCCTGGACTCCAGGCATATTTTCTCATAGCGAATCATGACCGTGCCGGTCTGCTCCGCATGCGTGCCGCTGCCGACGTCGAGATGATAATCGGGTGCGGGCAATCCCAGGTCGGTGAAAAATGCATCGGACATGTTGCTGTCATAGTGCTGCCCGGTGTGAACGACCCGCACGGCGAATTCCGGATCGCTTTTCAGCGCATGGAACAGGGGTGCTACCTTCATGAAGTTCGGCCGCGCCGCGGCGATCAGATGGACGATTGTCTGCGACATGGGCTATTCCGGCAGTGAAGACTGCAGTACGGCAGATTCCTGCGGCAGAAAATAGTTGAGCTGCGGGTTGATGGTGCGGACAAAATCCTCAAGACGCGCCGCGGCTTCCGACAACTGTGCTGCATCCGGTACAAAGGTCGTCACGCGGACCAGGGCGCCGTCGGTACGGTTTTTTGTCAGGCTGTCCCAGAAAATGAACCACTTGACCATGTACTCGTTGGTCTGTTTTCGCCCCCGTTGTTCGAACCAGTAATATACCAGTTGCCGGGCTTCTCCCATGGAAACCACCGACCTGTTGACCATCAGCGGGTCCCCGTTTGCCTGGACGTTCTCGATCGCGTACTGATCGAAAGATTCGATCTTCCAGCCGCCGCCGGGGATACAGGCGCGGGGCGAGTGCACCGATTTACCCTTGCGCTGCGAATCGTAGTAGGCGATCCACAGCCCGACCGAATCGTTCGGGCCGCCACGCTGGTAAACCGCCATCAACTCGTCATCCGTTTTCAGTACATTCAGAAAAACCTGCTCTACGGGCTGCTCCTGGCCGCGCCAGTCGCCCACCAGCAAGGGAAACAGGCTGAAAGCAGGACGCTCCGGAACGATTTCCACCGGCCTGCCGATGCCTGCCGAAAAAACCCCGCTGACGCCGAGGATCACCGCCATGGTTACGATCCGCTTGTTTACACCGGCGCCGGAAAACAGCGTAGTCAGGTCCTTCGCCGGCGGAATATCGAGCCCGAACGACTCCATGAAACGCTTCGAGTTCATGCGAGCAAACAGCGCCATTTCCAGAAACAGGAAGCCGACGCAGACCATGAAGACGACCCAGCCCTCGAAATAATGCAAAAAGCCTTCCGCCTGCTCGATACCGTAGCCGTTCACCAGGACACCGATGACCCCGATACGAAAGCTGTTCATCAGGATGGTGATCGGGATCGTCGACACAAAAACGATCGCCCGCTGCCACCATTTGCCGTCGAAAATGGCGGCCAGCAAAAAACCGAAACTCATCAGCGGAAACAGGTACCGCAGGCCGTTGCACGCTTCTGCAACCTGCAGCTGATAGGTTCCCAGGTCGATCACATTGCCTTCGAGAAATACGCTGATGCCGAAAGCCCGGATCACCGCCACTCCGAGCTGCGAAGAAACCAGCTGCAGGTCGCCGGACAGGCTTTGATAAAGAAAATTGGGCAACGGCACCATGAAAAACAGGTAAACCAGCGGCACCCAGATCAGCCGCAGCCCCCGCCACCCCACCGCGGTGATCGCAACACCCCAGAGGCAAACCAGGAACCCGTACTGCACGATGGAGTACACGGCGCTGAGTTCGCCAAGCAACAGCACGAACAGGCCCAGCCCCGTCACCCCGATGCCAAGCCATGAACCCCGGCACCTACCGGTCTTCGTACAGCTTTTGAGTGCGGCAGCCTTCAGCCAGAACAGGTAAAGCGCGACGACGGGAATCAGGTAGCCATGGTTGTATTCGGGCCGTTCCCATTCCTTGAGCATTTGCGCCAGGCCGGTCCAGAACAGCGCCAGCAGACTGCCGCACAGCACAGCCAGCAGGATCAGCATCCGTGGCTGTATAGCGTTGTTGTCGTGATCGGGCTGGCTGCTGGTGTCCATACTTGCGCTCGTTTTATTACCGCTGATTGCGGCTATTCTCTGGAACTTGAGTCACGCTGTCCAATGTCGCTCGGGGAGAATCGGGCTGCCGTACTCATCCGGCCGGCTACTATACGTGAGGCTTGCCGGGTTTTCAGGCAACCAGGTCGCAATTCGGGCCGCCCGGCAGCATCGTTTGCATTGCCCCAAAAAGAAAAACCCCGCACGAAGGCGGGGTTTCCCGTATTCATTGTCTGAGACCAGCTCAGGCAACGGTTCTCCGTCGCATCCAGCCCAGCAGGCCCAATGCAGAACCGAACAACCATGCTGCGGCAGGAACAGGAACTGCGGTCAGCTGGAAACTGCCACCGATCCATGAGTTGTTGCCACCGAGAATGATGTCATACATCTGGACGTAAAAGCCCTTTGCTTCAACCACGTTACCGGCAGCATCGGTAGAAATGGTCATGATCAGGTTATCCCAGACCGCACCATTGTTACCGTATGTGCCTGCAAAGCCTTTGTTACCGTTTGGGTCCGGTACCAGGGAAGCACAGTCGGGGTCGATTCCGGCTGAATCGTTACAGGCGTAATTGGCGATTGTCGTTGTGACAACAGCACCTACGTTGTTGTTGACTCCGCCACCGCCATAGTCGACGTTACTGGGCAGCGGGAACCCCGGGGACCATCCCGGAGGACCAAGACGGGTCCATACGTTCACGTCTACCAGCGGATCGCCGGTCAGGTTGCTGCCATATTCGCTTTCGCCAAAGCAGCCACCGGTGCCGGGCTGGCCGGCCAGGTCAGGCGTACAGATGTCGAGCATCATGCCGGCAGAACCGATCACATAATCGGTGCCACCGAAACCGTTCGCCGAAGTAGAATCCGCCACGTAGTTGGTCAGCGTGTGCGTGATGCTGCTCCAGACCTCGTTGACTGAACCGCCGGAAGAACTGGTGTTGCGTACGCCACCTTCCAGGATCAGCGTGAACGAGATCTCGTTGGTTGCGCTGTCGATGGTAATGGAAGAACCGCCCACATAACGAAGGTTGGCTTTTCCGTCACCGGGAGCGTTACCCGTGCCTACACTCGGTGCTGTGCCGGGAGCGTAGAAGCCGCCACTGTTCAGCGGGCCCATTTGCGTATCGGCAAACGCCAGGCCAAGATCAGGCCAGCCGCTGACGGTACAGTCTTCCGGGAAAAACAGCGGAAATACGCTGATACAGGTCTGTTCCGATCGACCGTTCGTGCCGCCGACCGTCGTGGTGGTCACAGCGGCCGAAGCCTGCCAGGCAGCGCCCAGCAAACCAACGGCAATCGCGCCTAAGGTTACTAATTTTCTCATAAGAACTATCCTCCAATTGGATATACGAAGTCTTTTGAGAAGGGCAACCCGGCTGTCTCCCCCCCACTCTCCGAATATCTGCTTCTTGTTGTCAGTATCGGCGAAAGTGGTAGATCCGTGGCTTTCCGTCCCAGGCTCACACCTGGTTTGGCCTATTCCTTCTTGTTCGGACATCACGGACTATACTAAAACGACAACCGGCATCAAAGCCCTTGTTTACATAATGACGGTTCGATTTCGCAATACTGGAACATTGTTATTTTCCTTTTAAATCAACCACTAAGCCACCACCATGGCGGCACATCGGGACCCCGGACAAGCCCGGATACATATCTAATCGCTAGTGGATAACCCTGATGGATATGCCTGAAACCCTTACGGTTGCTGGCTTCCGCGCATCGCATCGCAGCAGCCGGCTAGCCGTGCAGATAGGCTGCCACGGCATCTGACCACTGCGCGGCCAATTCATCAACTATATCGATCGTACCTCCTGTCAGCTCGATGTAGTCGAAATCAGGGCGAATCTGCATGGCTCGTTGTGAGTAGGAATAAATCGGATCGCCGGTGTTGGCCAGCACCAGGCAGGGATGTTCGATGCGGGCAATGGCTTCTTCCTGCCGGTAGTTCATCACCGCTTCATGGGCATACCAGACCGTATCGCCGGCCAGCAGCGCCTGGATGACATGGCGGTTGAATGCCGCCAGGTCCGTCCACTCCGGCACCGCGTTTTTGCGAAAGTTCCATTGCGCCATGAGGTGGCTGCCGTCCCAGCGGGGCTGCCATTCTCTTTCCACGGCCAGGCGCTCTTTCCAGAAGGCACGCTCCTCATCCGACAAAGGCAGCGGGCCGTTGAGGATGACTTTGTCGATCCGCTCGGGATACACCAGCACCGCCTCGTTGATCACGATCGCACCGGTATGGTGGCCGAGGACCGAAGCCTTGGCGATGCCGAGGTGATCGAGAACTGCCGGAACCATGCCGGCGTACTCCTTAATAGAGGGTGGATGATCGGGTACGTCGGACCGCCCGTAGCCGGGCATATCGACAGTGATGGCCTGGATACCGGCTGTTGCCAGGTGCGGCAGGGCCGCATCGAACTGTACCGATGAGGTGGGCGACTGGTGAGCCAGCACCAGCGGCGCCCCTTCCCCTGTCACCGGGTCGGTCACCGAGTAATGCAATTGTCCGAATGGCCCGTCGGCATAACCCTTGACGGTTCTGGCCGGGTTGTTTTTCATCGCGTACTCCGGGTTTTCTGGCAGGAAAGTTCGCTAAGTATAAATGACGACTTGCAGCCGGTGCTGGAGCGAGTAGCATTGCTGACCGCGTATTCAGGCTGCGGTCAGGCCATAAACGGGTTATAACGAGAGACCGCGCAATTATTTCAGGGCGCTACAGATAGAAGGAAGCTCAATGGATCTCAAGGACAAAACGATCGTAGTCACCGGTGCGGCACGCGGCCTCGGCGCGGCCATGGCGACCCGGCTGGCAACCAACCACTGCAAGCTGGCACTCGTCGACCTGGATGCCGACAGCCTGAAAGACACGGCTGCGGCCTGTCAGGCCAACGGTGCAGAGGTGCGGTGCTACGCCGCCAACGTTGCCAGGGAAGACAATGTCGTCAGCCTTTTCGACGATGTGGCGAAGGACTTCGGCGCTTTGCACGGCCTGATCAACAATGCGGGAATCCTGCGCGATGGTCTGTTGCTGAAATTCAAGGACGGTGAGCTGGTCTCGAAGATGTCACTGGAGCAGTGGCAGGCGGTGATCGATGTGAATCTCAGCGGCGTGTTCCTGTGTGGCCGGGAGGCAGCCCAGCGGATGATCCAGCTTGGCTGCGAGGGCGTCATCATCAATATCTCCAGCATTTCCCGGGCCGGCAACATGGGGCAAACCAATTACTCCGCCGCCAAGGCAGGCGTCGAGGCGATGGCCGTGGTGTGGGCCAAAGAGCTGGCGCGTTACGGCATCCGGGCCGCATCGATTGCGCCGGGGTTCATCAAGACCGAGATGGGGGCCAGCATGAAGCCCGAGGCGCTGGAAAGAATTTCCGGCATGGGGCCGCTGCGGCGCATGGGCGAACCGGATGAGATCGGCCGCACGGTAGAATTCATTTTCGAGAATGACTATGTGTCGGGGCGCTGCATCGAAGTGGATGGTGCGCTGAGACTGTAGATCGCGGGGTTCCGGCCCTGAGGTTTGGCGCCGGGCTGCCGCGGCGCCGGCCGGTTATTTCTTGCCCCAGCCTTTGCGGAACTCACCGGTGCTGTAGGGATTATTCGCCACCTTTTTCGACCGGGGCCGATCGATCACGTCGACCTTTTTCAGCTCGCGCGTATCCTGATCCCTGCTCTGCTCCCATGAGTGGGTTTCATAGGGGTTTCCGCGGGAATCGTCCTGGGCAACCAGCGACAGGGAATCGGAAAAACCGAAATTGGTATCGACGGCAATTCCCGCCTGTGAATCCTGCTCCGGCTCAGGCTTGCGCACCACACGGTCGGGACGCTGATCCTTTGGCACAGTGCGAATCACCAGCGGTTTTTGCTGGCGTTTTTGCAGTCGATCCTTAAGCAAGAAAAACCATTTCATCTGTTACGCGGCCTCAAAATTACTCTACTCCCGATTAGCAATTTACCGCTAACCGGCGCGAGAAAATGCGCCGCTTGTCACATAATCAGGGAGACAATACGCTGGCTGCTTACGGCCATGGATATGAGGAACGCGATATGTCAAATACCCTGGTAAGGCGCACCACGCTGATCGTCTCGGATATGAGCGCCGCACGGCATTTCTACGAAGATATTCTTGGCATGTCGGTTTACTACGACGATGAATTCCAGCTTACCGGAGTGGGCATGCCCGCGCCGGACCCGCACGCGAAAACACACCTGGTGATCCTCAAATGCGAGGACCCGTATATCGGCATGATCGGGCTGGTACAGATCATGGATCCCCCGCCACCGCCACCGGGGCCGCAAAAAGACACCGTAGGCATCGGCGACATCGTGCTGATCTTCGATGTGCCCGATGTCGATGCCATCTACGAGAAAATGCAGGCAGCCGGATCCAGAATCCACAGCCGGCCGCACGACTGGGAAGTCGATTTACCGGATGGCAGCAGGAAAAAACTCAGATCGCTGGGGTGCTTCGACCCCGACGGGTACTTCGTCGATCTCAACACCGAAATTGGCTGATCGTCACCCTGGTCTCAGTCGGCTGCCGCCTTCTGAAATGCCGGCCGGGATGACAGCCTCTGGTAGTAGGCTTCCACGTTGGCATGTCCGCCGTCCGGCGCCAGCCTGAAAACCTTGACGATAAACAGGCCGTATGCGACGACGATATCGGCCGCGGAAAACTCATTGCCGCACAGGTAATCCTTGTCGGCAAGCTCCTTGTCCAGGATGGAGAGATAATGCGACCAGGTTTTTCTGCCCTGCTCCAGGATGGCCGGATTGCGCAGCTCTTCCGGGAAAAACATCATATGCGAGGCCATCTGGGCAACCGGCCCCATCATGGTGGATTCGCCAAAATGCAGCCACTGCAGGAACTTCCCGTATTCGGGACCGTTGCGATCGGGCTCCAGCCGTCCATCTCCGTACCGGTTGAGAATGTATTGCACGATGGCGACCGACTCGGACATCGTCGTTGCGCCGTCCACCAGTACCGGCACCTTGCCGAACGGATTGATTGCGAGGTAATCCGCGGACTGCAGTGAATCAGGATCGAAAGACATCTTCACGACTTCGTATTCAAGGCCGAGTTCTTCGAGCAGCCACATGACCCGGACGGAGCGGGACTTTGCGCAGTGATATAACTTCATGGTCAAAATGATCCTTCAGATACGGATGGATATTGGTGGAGCCGAGGAGGATCGAACTCCCGACCTCTGCATTGCGAACGCAGCGCTCTCCCAGCTGAGCTACGGCCCCACGTACAACGCTTGTAATTATCAACCGCTTGTATGGCCTCAAGCAAGCATTGCGGTTTTCCGGCTCATTGCCCGACACCCGCGACTTGCCGGACATACCGATCCGTAACGGCCATCATGCAGCGGGCCCGGGTAAGAATCTGACAGACCGTTTCTACGCTGATCGGATCGATTGAAACGATCAGGAATTTACAGAGGACTTTTATCCGTATGCCGGTATCCGGGCGTGGAATCAGTATATATGGTTGACGTTATATATGTATATACATATATTGACATCATGCATGTTGACGCAAACCGGTTTTTTTCCGCCCTGTCGCACCCGCTGCGATTACGAGCGCTGCTG
>JAJRXW010000219.1 GCA_024276095.1 Gammaproteobacteria bacterium | reverse complement strand
GTGACCGCTACAAGGTGCCGGACCAGTGCGAATACAGTTCCTGATCGGAGAGAATCGGTAGCAAGGCCTCGGCCAGAATATTAACCCACTTTTCAGCACCGGCATCGGTATCTATAAGATCCTGGCGGATTTCGAGCGATATATTCGGCAGTCCGCCTGCCTCGGCATGATAATCAATCGTAAAGTCATGTGGATGTTTGCCGGAGTAAGGCTCATTGTTCCCGACATGGTACTCGGTACTCTCCTGCAGACTGTCGAGAAGAGGTACTGCAATTCGCGGATCCTTATCCCACAGAACTCCTATATGCCACGGCCGGGCAGATGCAGCGAATACAGGCGTAAAACTGTGAACGGCCACCAGGGCCGGCGCTACAGCCAGAGATTCGAGCGCTGCAAGCTGATCCCTTACTGCATGATGGTACGGCCAGTACAGTGCCTCCGCCCGGCACTGCCGTTCGGTCTTGTCCAGACCCAGGTTACCCGGAATAACCACGCCATCGCTGGTCTCCGGAAATGCCGTTGAGCTGTCCAGCCGGCGATTACAATCGACCACCAGGCGGGAATATCCAGCCAGCACTGCCGGCACGCGCAAAGTCCGGGAAAGCAGCCGCGTGACGGCAGCTGCACCGATATCCCAGGCGACATGGGAGCGCAGATCCTTCTCGGCCACGCCAAGACCCTGCAAAGACTCGGGGATGCGACGGCTGGCATGGTCACATACCAGCAGCACCGGCAGGGATGGGGCAACCGCCAGCACTTCGTAAACAGCAGATTCGTCAGGCGTTATCAATTTTTAAACCGTTTTCCCGCTCGCACTTTACTTCTACTCCTCCAGTACAGACCAGCTCCATACGTAAATACCCTGCGGTATCTGCGTATTTCACTTGCCAGACCCTTCGTCGATCATCGCATATCATCATTGACAATGTGATCACGAGGCAAGGCGATCGAATATCGGTACACTTGCCCAGCATGGAAGTTTAGTGTGATATCCCGGCTGCGACAGCCGGAAAAAAGACGGGGTAAATTCATGGGTGCAATTGATTATATTACCGTTGTGATCGGGCCTCCCGAGGCACAGGAGGAGAAGGACAAATTCTCCGCTCTGGCAGAAGAATCGGGCAGAAGTATTGAGGAGGTCTATATTGAACTGGCCCCGCAACTCATGGAGAAATTCGGAGAACGCAAGGCCGGCGGACAAAGCGTCTGGGACCAACTGTTTTCCGGCGCCCTGGGACAGCCGGTCTCCATAGACTCTCCCAGAGTGACGTATTTCGAGAAGAAAACCGAGAAATCCCCGGCCCTGATGTTCCCGGCGGCCACCCTGGTCGACGGCACCGGCAACAGTGTAAGAGACCTGGCAACCGAAATATTACGAAACATCGATAACCGGGAAGCGCTGGCGCTGGAATTTGGCAAAGCCCTCGGGCTCCACTGGGTACGTGTCTTCGTTACTTTCGGGTGACTTGGCGCCCGCACTGACCGGAACGTGTCGAGCGGGTTCCCTATAGTGTTTTCAGCCGGCGCACGCCGGTCACACCAGCCACTGCAGCCATGCGCTGCAACAGGCGGTCCAGTTGCTCCAGCCCGCTGACTGCAAGTTTCAACTCGACCTCTGCGTGAAGGTTCTGACTGCTGGTGTGTGATGCCGTGCCCAGAATGCTGACCCCTTCGTCGGTTACAAGGGCTGTCAGATCGCGCAACAAACCCTGGCGATCCAGCGCATGAACTATTACCTTCGCGGGAAAGGTGCCGGCATCCCCTTCACCCCATTCCAGATCGATCACGCGTGCCGGCCGGCGATCGGCAAGACTCAGGAATTTGGCGCAGTCGGCACGGTGAATCGTCACGCCGCGCCCCTGGGTGATGTAACCGGCGATGGGCTCCGGTGGCACCGGGTTACAACATCCGGCAAAGCTCGACAACATATTATCCAGACCGGATACAGCCACAGTAGCGCGGGCTGTGGCGTCATGGCGGCGCCTGGTAGGTGCGGGCGAGCGGGCGACCTCCTGTACTTCAGGCCGGGTGTTGCCCGCCTGTATCTTGCGTTGGTCCGGACGCAACTCCTGCTCTTCCTGACGCCGAAACCATGCTCTGACCTTGGCCCGGTTACGTCCTGAGGCAAGGTAACCGGCCAGCGGCCGCAACCAGTCCCGGCTGGGACTGGCGCTGGAAGCGGTAATGATTTCCACCTGCTCACCGGTAGTGAGTTGGTAGGTTAACGGCACCATGCGGTTGTTGACCCGCGCACCACGACAATGATGGCCGATTTCGGTATGGATCTGATAGGCAAAATCCAGCGGCGTCGAGTTTGCAGGCAAATCAACGACATCCCCTTTGGGACTGAACACGTAGACACGGTCCTCGAATACTTCATTCCTGACCCGGTCGATATAGTCGTCAGCCGACTCGGACTCATCTGCCGGCTCAAGCAGTGTACGCAGCCAGCGTACTTTCTCATCCATCGCCGCATCACGGCGTCCGCCTTCCTTGTAACGCCAATGCGACGCCACACCGAGTTCCGATTGCTCGTGCATCTCGAAGGTCCTGATCTGCACCTCGACCGGCATGCCGTCGGCTGCCATCACTGCTGTATGCAAAGATTGATAGCCATTGTCCTTGGGATTGGCAATGTAGTCGTCGAACTCGCCAGTAAGATTCGGCCAGCGACCATGAACGAGACCCAGCACGGCATAGCAGTCAGCCACGGTATTCACCAGCACTCGCAACGCGCGAATATCGAGGATGCGCTCGAAGTTGAGCTCCTTGCGCTTCATTTTCCGCCAGATGCTGTAGATGTGCTTTGGTCGCCCGGCAACTTCGGCATTGATACCTGCCTGCTCCAGGGCCTGGCCCAGTGTAGCGACCGCCGCTTCGATGAATGCCTCGCGATCGGCACGTCTTGCGTGGAGTTGGACCGCAATGGTCCGGTAGGTGTCGGGATCGAGATAGCGAAACGACAGATCCTCGAGCTCCCACTTGATCTGCCAGATACCGAGCCGGTTTGCCAGCGGGGCGAACACTTCCTGCACCTCGCCGGCAGCCTGGCGACGTTCCGAGTCTGGCGCCTGCTTGAGTGAGCGCAGGCGATGCAGTTCTTGCGCCAGTCGTACCACTACCAGCCGCGGATCGGTAACCACGGCCAGCAACATCCGGCGGAGCGACTCGGCCTGCCGGGGAGCCTGGCCCGAATCCCGTTCTTCGCCGGTTCTGAAACTAAGGCCGCCGAGCTGATCCAGATCCTGAACCAGGTTGGCAATATCGCGGCCGTAGCGTTTCTCAATCAGGTCCCCTGTCAGCAGCCCGCTGCCGGACAAGGGTTGCAGCAGTGCCGCCGCCGATATCTCTGGATCGAGTTGCAGATTATCAAGAATCTTCGCGACCGACAGCGCCCGCGATGCCGCGCGCTGTTGTGCTGCGTCGCCGGACAGACCGGCCTGCGCCTCGATGCGTGCCCGCTCGACCGGATCGTCCGCGGTTGGTGTATCCGATGTGATGTGATCTGCGGCCATAGCACGAACTGTACAGCCAATTGGCCCGGATAACAGAATACCCGGCTGCCGCTGCTTCCTTTTCCACGACAGTTCGGCCCCTCAAACATAGGGCACATTCATTCGAAGGCCCTTCAGGGATCTCAAGGATCGAGGAAAACCTGATCTCGGGGAGCTGCCCGCTTAGATGTCCCTGCAGACAGACAATGGGTGGCTATTGCGTTATGTCCAACAGAAGAAAAGCTTCACACTGCATCATATAGTCGCAGTGCGACTAAACTGCCTTGCCCTGCAGGACAGAACTATCTATCCTGAATACAGACACTAGGGGGGAATCTGTGCCAAACCATTCAAAAAATACTCTCATACTCGCTACTTTGTTCGTTCTCGTCGTAAGCGCGCCGGCGCGGGGATCGACCATTCTGCCTGACCCTCTTCCAACCGCACCTCCTGTTCCAACTACAACGTGGTTCTTCGATCAGATCATCTTCAATGAACCGGGCTCTCCTGCAAACGGCTACCTTAACGGGACATTTGAATCCGACGGCGTGCACTATACCGATTTCAACCTGACCTATAGCCTGGATAACGACCCGACTGCATCTATACTGTTTGATGCAACAACAATAACCTTAATAGAATCGATCCCGGTCTCCGGATTTTCGATAGAGGCCGTAAACCCTCCGCGACAAGGCTGCGATTTTTGCCGGCTAGTATTCATATTTAACGAACCGTTACAAAGCGGGGGAACAGGCGTGGTGGGAATTATCACCGGAGACCTGTTCCTCGAAACCCGGCCGACACCCGCCGGCACCAGAGCCCTGTCCAACCAGGCTGTCGTGCAGATCATACCGGTACCCCCGGCCATCTATTTGTTTGGCTCGGCATTGGGTTTGCTGGGATGGCTCCGAAGACGTTCAGCGAAGTAGCCACGCCCGCCGTGTTCGCAAAGAATAAATAGGGTCAGAGTAAAAACCGGCCATTCAGGGGCTATATTTGGCTCGCAACCGGGGCCGGCTACGGCAAAACTGGATGATTTGCGAAAGGGAATCATCCATGCCAAGAATGCGCCGCAAGTGCCCGCCCGGCCTGCCGGTGCATGTGGTGCAACGGGGTAACAACCGCCAGGTTTGTTTCGCCGTAACCGTTCATTCGGCGTAACCGTTCATTCCACGGCGTGATTGTGCCGCTTCAGGAGTTGTGTTGATGCCTTATTCCTTCGTGAGCTCGTTGGCGTAAACAAAGCGTTGTTTCGGCGTGGCATCTTTGATGATGTTAAGCAGGTGTGGCGAGACATTCCATTGCCGTCCCTCTTCGGTGAGCACGGAGACGGTCTTGCGATTGAGTTTGAAGACAGTGCCGAACACGCGCCCGTGTCGGGAAGAGTCAAAGCTGACCTGGGTACCGATAGTCAGCGCCATCATGGCTTGCTGTGTGTTTAGCGTGTCCAGATATTT
>JAJRXW010000218.1 GCA_024276095.1 Gammaproteobacteria bacterium | reverse complement strand
CCGACCACCCAGGTTCCATTCTGATAAGCCCCGGCCTGCATCACCAGATGGTTGTGAAAATCCTGTAGGTGATCATGTTCCGGGGCCGGCGGGTAATGCACCGGAGTGTTGTATCCCAGCATCACCAGTTCCGCCCCCTGCAGGCCCATCACCCGAAAGGTTTCGGGCCAGCGGCGGTCGTTGCACAGGCACATCCCCAAAGTGCCGTCAAAAGCGTTGAAGGTGGGAAATCCCAGATTGCCGGTTTCGAAATACCGCTTTTCCAGATGCTGAAACGGTCGCCACGGTTCATTCTCACGATGACCTGGCAGATGCACCTTGCGATACTTGCCGACGATCTCCCCCTGTTTATCGACGAGAATGCTGGTGTTAAAGTGGCGCATACGGTTGTCTTCCTGCACCAGTTCCGCGTAGCCGAGATAGAAGCCAATGCCGAAATCCTTCGCTGCCTCGAACAGGGTGCGGGTCTCGGGGCCGGGCATTTGCGTTTCGAAGAACGCGTCGATTTCAACCTGATCTTCCATGAACCAACGCGGAAAAAAGGTGGTCAGGGACAGTTCCGGAAACACGATGAGCTCGACCCCCCGGCCATTTGCCTCGCCCATCAGCGCGATCATCCGGGCAACCGCAGAGGCGCGGGATTCGCCATGAGCGATGGGACCTAGCTGTGCCGCGCCGATTACGATACTTCTAGCCATGCCTGTTCCTTCAGTCTGAAGCTTTTTGCAGCACTACGTGCAGCAGTAAGTCGGCGCCAGCGCGAATGTGATCGGGCGCGGTGAATTCTTCGATATTGTGGCTGATCCCGTCGCGGCTGGGGACGAAAATCATCGCGGTCGGGCAATTCGGTGCGAACATCTGCGCGTCGTGACCGGCACCTGAGGGCATGCGCCGGGTCGAAAGCCCCCTCGCCTTTGCCGTGGTATCGATCAGATCGACCATTTCAGCAGCAAAAACCACCGGCTCAAACCGGGCCAGCGTGCGGCGCGCAATGCTCACCCCTTCGACATCCGCCGCCTTCTGGGCGAAGTCGAACAGGCGCGCCTCGGCTGCTTTCAGCAGGGATTCGCCGGTGTTGCGTAGATCGACTGTCATCTGCACCTGGTTGGGTACGACATTAACAAGATTCGGCACCATTTCGAGATGTCCGACCGTTGCCACCTGATCGCCACCCATGTCATCGGCAATGGCGCGCGCCTCGACCGCGGTGCGGGCAGCTACGATGCCGGCGTCACAACGCATGTTCATCGGTGTGGTGCCGGCGTGGTTGGCAACGCCACTGAAAGTGAATTCGCTCCACGATATCCCCTGCACACCTTCAACAACGCCGATTTCCGTGCCGGTGGCATCCAGAATAGGGCCTTGTTCGACATGCATCTCGACAAAACAGCGGGCACGCAAATTCCCGGTTTCAGCGACACCCGCATAACCGATCCGGCGCAGTTCATCGCCAACCGTCAAGCCGTCGATACCGGTTACCGCCAGCGCTGCATCCAGACCGAGTGTGCCCTGATGCACAGCGCTGCCCATCATGTCGGGGGCAAATCGTGCGCCTTCCTCGTTGGTGAAAAACGCCACTGCAATCGGGTATTTGGTCACAATCCTGGCATCGTCGAGGGTTTGAACCACCTCCAGCCCTGCGAGAACCCCGAGACAGCCATCATAGATTCCGCCAGTGGCGACAGTATCAATATGCGAGCCGATCATCACCGGCGGGCCGTCCTGCTGCCCCGCGCGCACCCCGACCACATTACCGATGCCGTCAACCGATACAGCAAGACCAAGGTCGCGCATCCATCCGGTCACCAGATCTCGACCCTTGCGGTCCTCGTCGCTCAACGCCAACCGGCAGCAGCCGCCTCCAGAAAGCGCACCAATTTCGCCCAGCGCCTGAAGCCGCTGCATCAGGCGCGTAATGTCGATGGTTAAATCCTTCACAACTGCCCCCACTCGGTTATCATCGCGCGCACCTGATCGCCGGAGCGGCCGACGATATCACCGTAGGTTTCAGGGTCGGTGTCCCCTTCCGAGCCGATCACCACCACATGGCTTGTCTCGTCCAGACCAAGCAGTGCGCGCGCTTGTGTATCCTGACTGGCGAGCAGGAATCCGGCCAACCCGGCAACACCGGATTCACCGCCGACGACAGGTTGATCGCCATTG
>JAJRXW010000217.1 GCA_024276095.1 Gammaproteobacteria bacterium | reverse complement strand
GGAACTCACCGATCTTGCGGTTTCGTTCAATGAGATGCTCGAACGCATGGAGGAAGCGTTTCTCCGCCTGTCGAATTTCTCGGCCGATATTGCCCACGACCTGCGTACGCCGGTCACCAATATGATGACCCAGACCCAGGTGACGCTTTCCCAGGTGCGCACTGTCGATGAATACCGGGATATTCTTTACTCGAACATCGAAGAGTACGAACACATGGGCCAGATGATCAACGACATGCTGTTCCTGGCGCAGGCGGACAATGGCGGATGCAGGCCGAATGTCGCCGACGTGGACCTGGCCGGTGAAGTGGATGCCTTGTTCGAATATTACGAGGCATGGGCGGAAGAACGTGGTGTCACCCTGAAAGTTAAAGGCATGGCCACGGCATCGGGGGACCGGATGATGCTGCGCCGTGCCGTTGGCAATCTTCTGTCCAATGCCATCCGGCATACACCGTCCGGGGAAACGGCGACTGTGGAGCTCAGTACACTGCAGAACGGTGAGGTCAGTATCGTGGTTGAAAATACCGGCGTGGAGATACCGCCCGAACATCTACCCAGGCTGTTCGACCGGTTCTATCGCATCGATCCGGCCAGGCCCGAAGGGGGTACCGGCCTGGGCCTCGCCATTGTCAAATCCATCGTCGATGCGCATGGAGGCAGGATCGATGTCGTTTCCACGAAACAGGGAACGCGGTTCCGGATCGTTCTGCCCGGGCCTTCGGTACCCGCTGCTAGCGCTCACGAAACGCGTTACTGAATCCCCGCGAAATCGGTTTCATCAAATAGTCGAGGACGGTTTTCTCGCCGGTCTGGATATCCGCAACGACGGTCATGCCCGGGATGATGCGAAGCCGGGCAGGGTCTTCCCCGAGGTGATCCGCGGCGAGTGCGATTCTGGCCAGGAAATACGGGTTCTTCTTCTCGTCAAGATAGGTCGTGGCGGACACGCGTTGCACGGTGCCTTTCATGGTACCGAACCGGCCGGGATCGTAGCTGTTGATCTTGACATCGGCTGCCTGGCCCGGATGCACATGGCCGATATCCTGCGTGGATACCCGGGATTCAACAATCAGTTCATCGTCGACCGGGATCAGCTTGAGTATTTCCTCACCCGGGCGGATTACGGCGTTGGTGCTGTTGATCGTCAGGCCTTCGACAATTCCCGATACCGATGCCCGCACCGCGAGGCGCTGGACACGATCCTGGTACTTGACCAGTCCCTCATCGGTGCCGGCCAGTTCCGCTTCTACCCGGGCGCTTTCCTCGCTCAGGCGGCTTAACCAGGCCGACTGCGTTTCCAGCAACTGCTGGCGAGTCTGGGCGATATCCGCCGCGATGACCTGAATGGTGTCGGAAGATTCGTTGTAGTCGCTGACCAGTGCTGCCAGGCGCGCCTCGGCATCGAGCGCGCTGGACCGGGATACCAGTTTCCTTTCCCGCAACTGCTGCTGCATTTCCAGCTGTTCCCGGCCAAGCCGGACTTCTTCGCCCAGTGCCCGGGTGCGGTTTTTTTGCCGGTCGAGTTCCTGCTCCTGGCGATTGATCTGGCGTTCGAGTACTGCCAGTTCTGCTGCATGCCCCGCTTTTTGCGCCGCATAACTGCGGCGTTCGTTGTCGACCAGCGCCGGCAGCGCCTGAGCCAGGTCGCCGAATTCCGGCGCGCTGCCGGAAATCAGGGCCCGCAACCGTTCCAGCTTGATCAGCAGCGCCGCACGGCGGGTGCGCAGCTGCGCCAGATCGGATGCGGGGGTCGACGACAACAGGTGCAGCAGAACGTCGCCTTTTTTGACGATATCCCCGTTGCGAACATACAGCTGATCGACGATGCCGCCTTCGAGATGTTCCACCACATGAATCAACCCGGCCGGCACCACTTCGCCGGAGGTGGCAACCCGTTCGCTGATATGAGTGACCTTGGCCCAGACGATGCAGCTGATTATAAAAATGCCGGTGAGGTAAACGGCCGCCCGAACGATACGGTCGGGCATTTCTTCTTCCAGCCGGATCGACTGTTCGAGAAAGCGCGCACGGGCTCGTGGCAGGACTGTGCGGGCGGTTGTCTGTTTGTTACCGGGCTTTTTCATGCGACTGCCTCCAGCATTAATGCAATGGCTTCGTCCGGGTCGCCGAAGAACCGGACCATGCCCTGGTCGAGGATCAAGGCCTTGTCGGCAAGCCGGATATGACTTGGACGGTGGCTGATCATGATAATCGTGTGTTGGCCTTTGATCTGCTTGAGCTGGTGCATGAAGTTCGAATCGCTTTCGAGGTCGAGCGATGCACCGGGTTCATCCAGCAGAATGATGGATGCCTTGCGGATATAAGCGCGCGCCATGCACAGCCCCTGTACGAAACCGGGCGGCAGCTGATCGATGACGTTGTCTCCGATACGCGTCTCGAAGCCGTCCGGCATGGCCAGGATCTCCTCCAGTACGCCCGCTTTGCTGACGGCCTCATGCAATTCGTCGTCGGTGGCAAGACTGTTGGTCAGGCGGATATTCTGGGCGATCGTGCCGTAGAACAGTCGCGGCTGCTGGGGTACATAGGCGATGGCCCGGCGCAGGTCCATCGGGTTGATCTGCCGTACATCGGTGTTGTCCAGGCGCAGGGTGCCGCCCTGGGCCCGGTATATTCCGGCGATGAGCTTGAGAATGGTGGACTTGCCGGCACCGGTTGGCCCGGTCACGGCGATCAGTTCGCCGGGCATGGCATCGAAGCTCACGCCGAGCAGTACCGGATCCTGATCCGGCGCATAGCGAAAGCTGATGCGGTCGAAGAATATCTTCCCCTTGATTTCCGGCATCAGCAGCGCCGACGTTGCGGTATCGCGTTCCACTTTGAGTTTCATCAACTGATTGATCTGCTGGATGGTCTGCGTAATCTGGCCCAGCTTGGTATAGGACAGAAACAGGCTTTGCATGGGTGACAGTATCCGCCACACTAGTGCCATGACAGCGATCAGCGCGCCGATACTCATTTGCTGATCGATCACCTTGAGGGTACCGAAAGCGAGCACTGCAGTGCCCGACAGGGACATCAGCGCCTGGGCTACCGCGGTGAGAATCACGGTCGCTTTCGCCGTTTCGTATTGCGAAGTGACGGCCTCGCCCGATACCTCGCGGTAGCGCTCGGCCCAGTTGGATTCGGCGGCCGCGCCCTTGATTTCACGCCGCCCGGTAAAGGTTTCCATCAGCATGCGCTGTCTTTCGGTGCGGGCACGCCCGGCCCTGAGTACACGGGCGTTCACACCCGGAAACCAGAACAGGCCAAACAGCATGTATGCCACCAGCGTAAGCAGCGGAATGAGCGCAACCCAGCCGGCCAGCATCCCGATCACGCCCATGAACAGGAGCGTGAACGGCAGGTCGAGAATAACGCCGGCTGTCGCCCCGGTGAAAAAATCGCGGATGGAATCGAACTGGCGCAATCGTGCGAGTTGCGCGGCGACCGCAGATTTTTCCGTGAACTGCGGTGGCATCAGCAGTATTTGCCGGAAACTGGCAACGCCGATCAGGTATTCCAGCCGGCCCGCGACACGGCCAAGGATACGTGCCCGAAAAATGCGCATGGACAGGTCCATGGCAATGGCAATGCCCAGCCCGGCAAGCATGAACGGCAGTGTTTCGATCGACCGGGCGCCGATGACCTTGTCGTATACCATCATGATGAACAGTGGAACGATCAGCGTGACCAGGTTGACGAACAGCGTCATGCCGAGCAGCGGCATGACAATGCCTCTGAACCTTCTTAACAGGTTGCCGAACCAGGTCGGCCCGCGGTTGCCGGCCGGTG
>JAJRXW010000216.1 GCA_024276095.1 Gammaproteobacteria bacterium | reverse complement strand
TCGACCAGTTTTTCGAAAGGCAGCTCCTGGTGTGCCCATGCATCCAGCGCAGTATGCTTGACCTGCGCCAGCACAGCGGCAAAAGACGGGTTCCCCGACAGGTCGGTACGCATGACCAGGTTGTTGACGAACAAACCGATCAGCCCTTCGAGTTCGGTACGCCCCCGCCCGGCCACCGGGGTACCGATCACGATATCCTGCTGCCCGCTGTAGCGGGACAACAGCACATTGAAAGCGGCCAGCATCAGCATGTACAGGGTACAGCCGTGGGTGCCGGCCAGTTTTTTCAGCGCTTCAGTCAGCTCTGCCGAAACGTTCGCGGTCACGCGGCTGCCGCGAAAACTTTGCCGGGCCGGACGGCATCGGTCCGCGGGCAATTCCAGCAACGGCGGTGCACCGGCCAGTTGCCGCTGCCAGTAATCCAGCTGGCGTTGCAGGGCCTTGCCCTGCATCCATTGCCGTTGCCAGACGGCATAGTCGGCATACTGAACGGACAAGACCGGCAGCCGGGCGTCCGGGCAGCCGGCCCCGGATACCAGCGCATCGTAGAAAACGGCAAGATCCCGGAACAGGATGCTGGACGACCATGCATCGGAAATCGCATGGTGTGTCACCAGCAGCAGGGCATGCTCGGTCCTGCTCACTTCGAGGACAAAAACCCGCAACAACGGGCCGGTCGCCAGGTCGAAAGGCTGCGCTGCCAGCTCAGCCAGCCGGGCACGAATCGCCGCCGTGGACCGGCCGCTCATATCGATCGTCTGCACCGGCACGGCCATTCGGTTCGCCACCACCTGCACCGGTTCTCCACCGCGCGTCTCGAACCGGGTGCGCAGCGATTCATGCCGGGCAACCAGCGAATCGACTGCCCGCTGTAACCTGTCGAGATGCAGTTCACCGCTCAGCCAGACCGGCAACCGCGAGTTGTAGACCTGGCTGCGCCCTTCGAGCTGTTCGAGAAACCACAGCCGCTGCTGGGCAAACGACAGCGGAAAAATATCCTCGGAACGGCGTTGGGTCATTGAATCCATCTTCCAGAACTGCTTCAGCCAGACATGCCCGGACTAGGCCCGCGCCGATTCGCGCGGCAACCTGGTGATGGCAGGCAGGGAATCCCCCGGTTTGTTCCCGTCTTGTTGTTCATTGACCGCTCTGTTTTCGATGACATCGGCGAGGCCGGCCACGGTAGGATATTCGAACAGGCAGAGCAATGGCAGGTCGATGCCCAGCGTATCACGCAATCGCGCCATCAACCGGGTCGCCAGCAGCGAGTGACCGCCCAGCGCAAAAAAATCATCATGCACCCCCACCTGCTCAACCCCCAGCAGGCCCTTCCAGGTCGATACCAGCGTCTGCTCCAGCTCACTGCGCGGCGGAACATACGCCCCGCCTCCCCGCCACCGCGGCTCCGGCAACGCACCCCGGTCCACCTTGCCGTTCGGCAACCGCGCCAGCGCCTCAACCGCCACGATCGCCTGCGGCACCATGTACTCCGGCAACCAGCCACGCAGATAATCCCGCAACTCCGGTACCGGGCTGCCTCCCGTCACATAGGCCACCAGCCG
>JAJRXW010000215.1 GCA_024276095.1 Gammaproteobacteria bacterium | reverse complement strand
GCGCCGCATGCCAACTGCTGCGCAGCGTGGCCGGGGGCAGACCGGGTTTCGGTCGATGCACAGGCGATTGGGCAATCGGGCGACAGGACGACTATAATCCTGCGCCCACGATCCGCTATCGAGCCCGCCATGACGATCAGAACCCGATTCGCACCAAGTCCCACCGGTTTCCTTCATATCGGCGGCGTGCGTACCGCACTGTTTTGCTGGTTATATGCCCGCCATCACAACGGGGCGTTCCTGCTGAGAATCGAGGATACCGACCGGGTGCGCTCTACCCGGGAATCCATCGATGCCATTCTGGATGGCATGTCATGGCTGGGGCTGGACAGCGATGAGCCGGTCGTTTACCAGTCCCGGCGTACCGACCGGTACCGGCAGGTCGCTGATCAGCTGCTGGAGGCGGGCCTGGCCTATCGCTGTACCTGCAGCCCGGAAGAACTGGAAAAAATGCGGGCCGAGCAGAGCGCGCGCGGCGAAAACCCCAGGTACGACGGGCGCTGCCGCGACCGTAATCATTCCGCCGCCGATGACGGTTCGGTGATCCGCTTCAAGACCCCGCGGGACGGTAGCGTGGCAGTCGATGACCTGATCCACGGACATGTCGAATTCGATAACGAATCGCTGGACGACCTGGTCATCATGCGATCGGACGGATCCCCGACCTATCACTTTGCTGTCGTTATCGATGATGCCGATATGAACATTACCCACGTCATCCGCGGCGACGATCACCTGAACAATACGCCGAGGCAGATCAATATGATCCGCGCGCTGGGTTTTGAGCAGCCGGTCTACGCGCATCTGCCGATGATTCTCGGTCATGACGGCAGCCGCTTGTCCAAGCGCCACGGTGCCGTCAACGTGCTCGAGTACCGGGAGCAGGGCTACCTGCCAGAGGCGATGCTGAACTACCTGGCGCGGCTGGGCTGGTCGCACGGGGACCAGGAAATCTTTTCGATCGACGAACTGGTGCGTTTTTTCGATCTCGGCGATGTCAACGCATCGGCGGCCCGGTTCGATGCCGAAAAACTGGCCTGGCTGAATCAGCAGTACATTATGCAGCAACCCGCCGGGCAACTGGCGCAATTGCTGTCAGCACAGTATCAGCGCACGGGGCTGAAGACCGGTGAGGGTCCGCCCCTGGAGGCGGTTGTCGAGGTGTTCAGGGAAAGAGCCGTGACGATCGGGGATCTGGCGGCCGGTACCGAGTACCTGTACCGGGACTTTGATGCGCCGGATGCCAGGGCCGCCAAAAAGCACCTTCGACCAGTAGTGCGGGAGCCGCTGGCTGCTTTGCGTGCAGCGCTGGAAGCTTTGCCGGCCTGGAAAGCCGACGCGATTCACGCAGCCATGCAGGCGGTGGTCGATGCCACGGGTATGAGTTTCGGCAAAATCGGGCAGCCGGTACGCGTTGCCGTTACCGGCGGGCCGGTGTCACCGCCGATTGACGTTACCTTGGAACTGATCGGCAGGGAAAGAAGCCTGCGCCGCCTGGATGCGGCGCTTGCCTACATTGATCGCCGCGCGGAAGCCAGCGGATGACCCTGTTTTTGCACGGGTTTCGGAACAGATCCGGACGCGGCAGCCGGTCCCGGCCCTGTCTTGACAGTCTTTTGGCCCTCGCGTAGAGTCGCCGCTCCCGTGGGGCTATAGCTCAGCTGGGAGAGCGCTTGCATGGCATGCAAGAGGTCGGCGGTTCGATCCCGCCTAGCTCCACCAGGAATTGGTTTTTGGAAGGTACCACCGGATCAAAACGTGTCCCCATCGTCTAGAGGCCTAGGACACCGCCCTTTCACGGCGGCAACAGGGGTTCGAATCCCCTTGGGGATGCCATAAATCAACAAACCCGCTACCGGCGGGTTTGTTGATCGGCTGCTCCATACTATCATCCGAACCAATGTTTCAGCTGATCCTCGACCCATCGACCTGGTTTTCGCTTGCGGCAGGGGCCTTCCTGGTTCTGGGTGTCTATGCATGGCTGGCTGACAGCAGCGGGCTGATGAAGCCCCAGTTGCTGCTGCTTTCGGTGGCCGGTGTAGTGTGGAATATCCGTTTCTCGTTCCTGTCCCGGGGCGCCGGTTCGTTTTCTCTCGATACCTGGTCCTATGTCACCGAGGCGGTCTTTCTGATCGCGTGGTTTGTCATGGTGCATCGCCTGCTGCGCGGGCCCTACAAGCAGTCCATGCCGGAGCTGATCCGGCGGTTTTTCTACCTGTTCTGGGGGCTGGTCGCCGCGGCCAGCATTTTCGTCGTGTGGCTGGCCATCAGGGACGGGGAGCCGGGATGGACCGGTGACTACTATGCTGTCCTTGGTCTTGGCATGGCGCTCGCATGTCTCGTTGTGGCCGCACAACTGATGCGGGATGCGCCAATCGAAGGACCGGCGGCCTTGATGTCTTTTGCCGGCGGAGCGGGGTTGTTTTCCGGCGCCCAGATACTGTTGCTGGGTGTGGTGGTGCTGGGTACGTCCGCGCCCGCAGGCGTTCTGCTCATCAGCGCGCTGGCTTCGATGGTTTCGGCATTCACGATTCTGTTTGCAGTTCGTCAAAGTCCGCAGTGGTCGCTGGAAATTTTCGTTTCTCCGCAGCCACGTGGTTACGCTCCCCGTTTGCTGGCGGGAGTCGCTGCAATGCTGATGACCCTGGCTGTCTGGTCGTGGTTCCGGGAGCTTCCGCCGGCGCGGGCCCAGTGGCTGGCAACGCTGCTGATCGTAGTGGCGGGTATACCGGTTTCCGTGCTGATGTTTTCCCAGACGCTCAGTGCCCGGCTTCGAGTGATTTTCAGCAAGCACTTTCTCCCGTTTCGCTATGACTATCGTGAAGAATGGTTGCGTCTGATCGATACGCTCGCATCGCCGGACAATCATTTGCCGTTACCGCAAAGGGCCATCAAGGCCGTAGCGCAGATCGTAGGGAGTCCGGCAGGGGTCATGTGGATGCAGCGTGGTGACGCCGGTCCTTATGTGTGTTCGGCTAACTGGAATACGCGGTTGTGGTCGGAAGCGCATGTCAGCCCGGACGACCCCGTTCTGACATTCATGTGCAAGCGCCAGTGGATTCTGGATACGGCGGAACTGAAAAGGGATCCCGGGCTGTATGACGGGCTCGAACGGCCTGACTGGCTGGAGGATTTTCCGGAGGCCCTGCTGGTCGTACCGCTGAGCAGCAATGAAGACCTCACGGCGTTCATCGTACTGTTTCAATCGAGCTCCGCTTTCAGGCTGACCTACGAAGAGATAGACCTGCTTCGTACCTCGGGCCGGCAGGTTGCGGCACATCTGGCGCAGTACGAGGCCGATCAGAAGCTGGCCGAGGCCAAACAGTTTGAGGCATTCAATCGCCTCACGGCGTTTGTCATGCACGATCTGAAGAACCTGATTGCCCAGCAGTCCCTGGTCGTTAAAAATGCCGCCAGGCACAAGAACAATCCCGCGTTTTTCGAGGATGCGGTGGCAACGGTCGATAATTCCGTAGCGCGTATGAACAAGCTGCTGCAGCAGCTTCAGGGCGGTGAGGCGGCCGGGCCAAGACAAAAAGTCAGGCTGGCCAGGGTTGTGAACGAGGCGGTAGAAAAGTGCCGCAGCCGGAATCCGCGCCCGCAGTGGACAGAGGAAGCGGAAAATCTGTTTGCATATGTGGATCGCGAGCGGTTCACCAGTGTGCTGGCACACATTATTCGCAATGCCCAGGAGGCCACCGGGCAGGATGGCAGGGTAACCGTCAGGCTGTCGCGGAAAAACGGCGATGCACTGATCAGCGTCGAGGACGATGGATGCGGCATGGATCCGGAATTCATACGCGATCGACTTTTTCGTCCTTTCGATTCAACCAAGGGCAGCCAGGGAATGGGGATCGGCGCCTACCAGGCGCGGACTCTGGTGGTTGACTCGGGCGGGTTTGTCGAAGTCGAGTCTGCCCCGGGCAAGGGAAGCCGGTTTGTGATTGGTTTGCCTGCAGTTGAAGTCGATTCCGAGACACCGTAGCTGGCGAAGGCGTTTTGACACTGATAATGTGCGCTGTTGCGGGTATTCTGTGTCACTGGGGGTGGTTCGGAATACCGCTCAGATCATATCAAGGCTGTGGGTGGAGACCGTAAAGTGCCCGACGATAAAAAGACGCTGCTGGTGGTAGAGGATGATCCCGGGCTGCAAAGCCAGCTTCGCTGGTGCTTCGAAGATTACGATGTGGTTGTCGCAGAGGATCGTGAATCGGCAGTCGCGCAACTGCGCCGGCATGAGCCGCCTGTAGTACTTCAGGATCTTGGTCTGCCGCCGGATGCAGAGGGCGTCTCGGAAGGCCTGGCGACGCTGGAGCAAATCATGGCGCTGGCGCCGGCAACCAAAGTCATCGTGGTCACCGGGCATGGAGACCAGGAGAACGCCATCAAGTCTGTCGGCCTGGGCGCCTACGATTTTTACGAAAAACCCGTCGATACCGATGCACTGCAGCTGATCGTCAATCGCGCTTACGATATTTTCGAACTGGAGCAGGAGAATCAGCGGCTGCTTCGGCAACAGGGCGCATCGCTTCTCGATGGCATCATTGCGGCCAGCGACACGATGCTGCAGGTCTGCCGCATTATCGAAAAAGTCGCACCAACGACGGCAACCACGCTGCTTTTGGGTGAGAGCGGTACCGGCAAGGAATTACTCGCCAGGGCGCTCCATTCGTTGAGCCCCCGGGTCGACAAACCTTTCGTTGCCATCAATTGCGCTGCGATTCCCGAGAACCTGCTGGAAAGTGAACTGTTCGGGTATGAAAAAGGGGCATTCACCGGTGCCGTAAAGCAGACCCGCGGCAAGATCGAGATGGCGGATGGCGGTACGCTTTTTCTGGATGAGATCGGCGACATGCCGCTTTCGCTGCAGGCCAAGCTGCTGCGCTTTTTGCAGGAGCGGGTCGTGGAACGCGTCGGCGGCAGGGATGAGATTCCGGTGGATGTTCGGGTGGTCTGTGCGACCAACCAGGATCTCGATGAGGGCATCAAGGAAAGCCGGTTCCGGGAGGATTTGTATTACCGGATCAGCGAAATCACCATCAATATTCCGCCATTGCGCGAGCGGGAAGGTTGCCGGCTGATACTGGCCCGCACGCTGCTTTCCAAGTATGCCACTCAGCACGGCAGGCCGATCAAGGGCTTTTCCGACGATGCTCAAAACGGCATCCAGAACTATCACTGGCCGGGTAACGTACGAGAGCTGGAGAACAAGATAAAAGGCGCAGTCATCATGGCGGAGGGCAAGCAGATAACCGCATCGGACCTGGGGCTTGCCGATGTCGATATTGCTCCGCCCAACCTGAATCTCCGGGTAGTGCGCCGACATGCCGAGACGCAGGCGATCAAGCGGGCGATGGTCTATGCCTCGGGGAATATTTCCCGCGCTGCCAAGCTGCTGGGCATTACCCGCCCGACGCTGTACGACCTGCTGGAAAATACGACGTGAGCTGAACAGAACCGTCCTGGTGTGCACTAGTGTGCGGGATGTTCCAGCAGGTGTTTTTCCCAGGCCAGTGCGGTTGCGACGATGACATCGAGATTGTCGTATTCGGGTTCCCATTCGAGCGTTGACCTGATTTTGTCCGCTACGGCTACCAGCATCGGCGGGTCTCCCGCGCGTCGGGCTTCTGCAGCGATATTGAGGGGGTGGCCATTGGCTTTTTCCACGGCGGCAAGCACTTCTCTGACGCTGTAGCCGTGTCCGTAGCCGCAATTCAGGATCACCGACGGGCCATTGTTGCGCAGGTAGTGAAGTGCCTTGACATGTGCCGACGCGAGGTCTTCCACGTGGATGTAGTCGCGCAGACCCGTACCGTCGGGCGTGTCATAGTCGGTACCGAAGATTGAAACGCGATCGCGTTTTCCAACGGCTGCCTGGCAGGCTACCTTGGTAAGCAGGGTGGCATTCTCGGTGGACTGGCCGATGCGTCCTTCCGGGTCGGCTCCCGCGACGTTAAAATAGCGCAAAATGACATGGTTCATCGCAGCGGCGGCCGAAACATCCCTGAGCAGCCACTCGGTCATGAGCTTTGACGTGCCGTAGGGGTTGATCGGGCATGTCGGTGACTGCTCGGATGCAATACCGCCCTCGGGCATGCCGTAAACGGCGGCCGTCGATGAAAAGATGAAGTTCTTTACTTTATGCCGGACGGCACACTCGATCAGGTTCAGGCTCGCAGCGGTATTATTGCGGTAGTACTTCAGCGGGTTGGTTACGGATTCGGGCACGATCGTGTGGGCGGCAAAATGGATGACCGAGTCGACGTTGAAGTCAGCCATCAGCTTCATGACGAGTTCCCGGTCGGACGTGTCACCCTCGACAAAAGCACCGCCCAGGACTGCTGATTTGAATCCTGTCGAGAGGTCGTCGAGAATGACGATTTCCTCACCCGCTGCACGGAGCTGGCGGGCGACATGGCTGCCGATGTAGCCGGCACCGCCGGTTACCAGGGTCGTTGTCTGAGTCATTTGCGTTCCAGGCCGATGCGGAAGTAGCCGCAATGATACGATACCGGGTATATTGCTGAAAATGTCGCCAGCGAGCAATCCGATTCAGGGAGGTATGCAGGGTGGTCTCTCGTGAGCCAAGCTTCACACTGGGCATAGAAGAAGAGTACCTTCTTGTCGACCTCCAGACACTCGACCTGGTCAGCGATCCTCCCGAGCGGATTCTTACCGAGTGCCAGCGTTTGTGCAGCACGCAGGTCGCGCCGGAACTGCTCCGCTCCCAGATTGAGGTGGGCACCCGGGTATGCGAGAGCATTGCGCAGGCGCGTGCCGATCTTGCCCATCTTCGCAGGGTGGTAATCGACGTGACTGCGCAGGAGGGAATGGCCCCGATCGCCGCTTCGACACATCCTTTTGCGAGATGGATGGAGCAAAAGCCGACCAAACGTCCCCGCTACAACAGCCTGACGCTGCAGATGCAGGCTGCTGCCCGTCGTTTACTGATTTGCGGCATGCATGTGCACATCGGGATCGATGACGATGAGTTGCGCATCGACCTGATTAACCAGATGAGCTATTTTTTGCCGCACCTGCTGGCGCTCAGCACCTCATCGCCATTCTGGGAAGGGCAGAATACCGGGCTTCGTTCATACCGGCTGACGATATTCGACGTTCTGCCGCGTACCGGCTTGCCGGAGAAATTTGCCAGCTTTGCCGAGTACCAGAGGCATGTCGATGTTTTGATCAAGGCAGGCCTGCTCGAAGATGCGACCCAGATCTGGTGGGACCTCAGGCCAAGTGCGCGATACCCGACCATCGAAACGCGTATTTTCGATGTCTGTACTTCACTGGACGATGCCATCAGCCTGGTGGCACTGACGATGTGTATAGTGCGGATGCTGTACCGGCTGCGGCTCGATAACCAGCGCTGGCGAATCTACAGTCGCATGCTCATCAGCGAAAACCGCTGGCGCGCCATGCGCTACGGCATGGACGAAGGGCTGCTGGATCTGGCCAAAGGGAGCCTGACCCCCTTCGCTGAACTGGTCGAAGAGATTCTGGTGCTGGTGGCCGAGGATGCCGAGGCGCTCGATTGCAGCTCGGAACTGGCTCACGCACGCGTGATATTGCAGCGGGGCACCAGCGCCCACCGGCAGGCAGCGGTGTTCGAGCAGGCGGAATCGCGTGGTGCCAGCCACGAGTAGGCCCTGCACGAAGTGGTTCGTTTTCTGGTCGAAGAAACGGCCGCCGGCCTGGAGCCGGCGGATCGTTGCTGATTTCCGGGCAGGACTGATGGAGTATCGATACGGGGCGAAAAAACTGAGTCCGGTCGTTTTCGTCGCACCAATGATGGATCATACGGATCGGCACTGCCGGTATTTCTTTCGTCTGCTTGCGCCCGATGTCGGCCTGTACACGGAAATGGTCATGGCACAGGCGGTTATTCACGGCGACCGTGAACGGCTGCTGGATTTCGACGCCAGTGAGCATCCGCTGGCTATCCAGCTTGGCGGCAGTGAGCCGGCACAGCTTGCCCGGGCTGCCTCCATCGCGACGGAATACGGCTACGATGAAATCAATCTGAATATCGGCTGTCCCAGCGACCGGGTCCGTTCCGGAGGGTTTGGAGCCTGCCTGATGATTCAGCCCGAACTCGTGGCGCGTTGCGTCAGTGCCATGCGCGAGGCAACGGAGCTGCCGGTGACGGTCAAGACCCGGACAGGAATCGACGACCATGATGACTACCCGTTTCTCAAAACGTTTGTCAGCACTGTCGCTGCAGCAGGCTGCGAAACCTTTGTGGTGCATGCGCGCAAGGCGATTCTTTCCGGCCTGAGTCCCAGGCAGAATCGTGTTGTTCCACCGTTGAACTACTCAATTGTCAGGCGGCTCAAGCAGGACTTCCCTGAACTGAACATCGTGGTCAACGGTGGCATCTCGGAACTGGCGGCTGTGTCGGAACACCTTGAGACGACGGACGGTGTGATGATCGGTCGCAAGGCCTGCGCCGATCCCCGTTTTCTTTCTGCAATCCAGGCGGGTGTTCTGAACGAGCTGAGCGGCAGGGTCTGGTCTGCGCCGGACCGGGAAACGGTGATTCGCCAGATGGCTGAATATGCCGAGCAGCAGATGCAGCGGGGTGTGCGTCTGCATCATATTACCCGCCATTTGCTGGGTCTGTTCGTTGGCATGCCGGGTGCGCGCCGCTGGCGGCGGTATCTCAGTGAACATGCAGTCCTGCATGGTGCGGGACCGGAAGTGTTGGTGAACTCGCTAAGTTATGGCGATTCCGGATAGAATACGCGCCAGCGCAGACAGCGGGGTTCTGCGAAGCAGTGAACAAGGGAATAGTCGAACATGGCGGTAAGGAAGCAGGATGTCGCCCGGCCGGGCGGGTTGAAAAGAATGAGCATGGCCGATCTGGCAGACAAGCACGAGCTGTATGAGGAATCTGTTCAGAATGTCGAAGACGAATGCAAATTCGTCAGCGATACCTTTCGGCAGCTGCGTGGCAGGGAACCCGTGAGTTTTCGGGAAGATTTTTGTGGAACGGCCAGCGCTTCGTGTGAATGGGTTCGGCGATCGCCGGACAACCGGGCCGTTGGCGTGGATATCGACGCCGATGTTCTTGACTGGGGCCGTGAACATCGCCTGAGTCGGCTGAACGCCGAGCAGCAGGGCCGGGTCACTCTTTGTCAGGGCGATGTCCTCGAGGTTGAAACGGAAACCGTCGATGCTCTGGGCGCGTTCAATTTCAGTTATTGGGTATTCAAGGACCGCGGTTTGCTGAGGCGGTATTTCGAGACGGCCTGCCGGGCGATCAAGGATGACGGCATTCTGTTTCTGGATGCGTTCGGGGGCTATGAAGCCTTCGAGGAAATGAAAGAGAAGACCAAGTACGAGAATTTTACCTACGTTTGGGACCAGGCCCGTTACTATCCTGTTACCGGCGAGGCGCGTTGTCATATTCACTTCAAGTTTCCCGATGGCTCAAAACTGAAGAAGGCCTTTACCTATGACTGGCGCCTGTGGACTTTGCCCGAGATTCAGGAAGTATTGAAAGAGGCCGGCTTTCGCAGGGTTACCGTGTACTGGGAAGGTACGGATGAAGACGGCGAGGGTGATGGTGTATTTACACCGGAAACCAGGGGTGAAGCAGATGCCGGCTGGATTGCCTATATCGTTGCCGAGAAGTAGCTCCTGAACGACGATATTCGAAGCCCTTCGGGAATTCATGGTGAGGGAGAAACAGGGGCTAAATACCGCTATTTCATGTCTCTGCAGGCAAGGATGCCTTATACTCTCCGCTGCTCTTTTTAACATATTCTGCTGATTGAGATGGAAGCTGAAGCTGCAGAAAACCAGGTTGCCATCGTATTTGCCGATGTCGTCGGCAGTACCCATCTGTATGAAGCGATGGGCGATGACAAGGCACGGGAAACCGTGCAGGAATGCCTGGATATCATGAAACAGGCAACCGAGAAGTATGGCGGTACGGTGATCAAGACGATGGG
>JAJRXW010000214.1 GCA_024276095.1 Gammaproteobacteria bacterium | reverse complement strand
GATAATGGTCGTGGCGAGTGTGTTGTTCCCGTCGCTGTGACTGATTGCGCCCAGGTGTTTCTCACCCGGGAGTCCCTGCCAGCCGATCTGCAAGGTATCGCTTTGCCCGGCGACGGCGGAAGCCGGTGCAGTAACGGTCATGTTGCCGCGATCATCCGTTTGACCGAACGTCCAGACGAACAGCGAGAAATTGGCACCCGCACCGCCGCTGATATCGTCGGTCTGAAAACCGTGGACATCGACGATGTAATCGCCGGGAGCCGGGAAGTTCAGATTCACCTTTTCCTCTGAAGTATCCGAACCGCTGATGCCCACAACCGACGAGCACAGCACCAGCCCGGGACAATGGTAGACATACAGATCAAGATCGTCATTGCCGTCCGTTTCGCTGTCGAACAATGCAACACGCAGGTAGGCCTGGTCGTTGGGTACATTGAATGTGAAGCGCGCAATACTGGCGGGCAGCTGATCGGAGTTGGGCTCGAAAAAGTAGCTGTTGGCCGGGTCGTCGAATACCAGCCCGGGCACGACATCGGCGATCGCCAGCCCCTGTACCGTTACCTGGTAGGGTCCCGTGTAACCGAACTGGACGGGCAACTCGAGTGTGCCGTTGCTGCCGGCGCCATTGAGTTCCGCCGGGGCAAGAAAGGGAACCGAGCGGACCGCAACCGGGCTGCGTACGGAATACTTGTTGCTCTCCCAGGTGATTGCGCCAAACTGCCATCGATACAGTTCTGCATCGACAGCGGCAAAGCTGACCTGGTAATCCGCCACTTCCCCGGAACCCAGTGACAGAACTTCCGGCGTTACGGTGACATCGATACCCTCCGGTGCCTCGATGCGCACATTGAACTGCGTACTGCTGCCCACATTTCTGACGCGGCGGCTCACCTGGTGGCGACTGACCAGGTTGCTGACCGCAATCGAGGGTAAATTCAGCGATGAGGCGTCCGTGGAGAAACCGGCGGTAACCAGCGTATTGCATTCATCCGCGCTGATGCGCGGCTGGTCGGTCCCGCAGGTGAAGGCATCGTAGTCGGATTTTCCGGCGTCATATACGAGGCCGGGATCGGTTGCGCGGTTGGGAACGACATGACCTCCGCCGAAGTCGAAAGGGTCGGCAGCGGTAACCGCATCTTCCTTGAATACATTTTGCCTTGCCGTGGTCACCAGTGCCGAGCGGATGTCTGCCGGGCTCCAGTCCGGATGGGCTTCTTTGATCAGGGCTGCGATACCGCTGACATGCGGCGTGGCCTGCGAGGTGCCGGAAAGATACTGGAATTCCTCGCCGCGTATCCCGTTCGCTACATCCGGCGTTTGCGCCGCAAGAATATTGACGCCCGGCGCCGTCACATCGGGCTTGAGTATATCCGGAGCGCCCAGGTTCGATCCGCGGGCGGAAAAGCTGCCCATGACATCGCCGTCCTCGGGTATGTTGAGAAACAGGGTCTTGTCCAGTGTGGCCTCGACAGTTTCACTATTGCGCAGCCTGTCGAACAGCAGTTGTCCGTCGGCCTGGCCGATCATGACGGCGGGAATTCCGACTGTGTCCCGGTTGCCCGCCATGACAATGGAATCCCCCTGGTTGTTGAAGACGACGGCAGCGATCGCTCCGGCCGCTTCCGCATTTTCGAGCTTGTCCTGAAAAGTGCAGCTGCCCCGTTGCAGGAAAGCGATCTTGTCCTGCAGTTCGCCATCGTTGATCAGCGGTTCACAGGCATCGAATGTAGTGCCGAGAGAGCCGGCGGCATCGGTGCCGACATTGTCATCGACCAGGATCAGGTCGCCGCTGATCGGGCCGACGGTTTTCAGCGGGGGAGTGAAACTCGCCTCTTTGGTCGCGTACAGCCCGGCCACCGAAGCGGGCGTGTTGACTTCCATCGCTTCCTCGAACCGGTTTCCCTTGCGGCTGGATGCCGCCACCGTGAGCACCCAGGGGGCGCCGGCCGGAGAGAGAATGGTATCCGCATCCGGACCGTCATTACCGGCCGCGACGACGCTGAGTACGCCGGCATTGGATGCGGCCAGCAGGGCCAGGTCATCCGGATCCATGATATTGGTGTCGGAACTGCCGACCGAATAGTTGATGATGTCCACCCCATCGGCTACCGCGTCTTCGATGGCCCGCTGCAGATCGGCCGTGCTGCAGCTGCCCCGGGTTTGCCCGGGTTCCTGCCAGCAGGCTTTGTATACGGCCAGTCGTGCCCTGGGTGCTATGCCGCTGATTCTGGCTACAAAAGTGCCCGAGAGACTCGCGCGGACATCATTGCCGGCGGCAATTGAAGCGATATGCGTGCCGTGACCATCGGCATCGCGCGGTGAAATGAACTCATTGGTGTCCAGCAGGCTCGATGCGCTGAAACCATCGATATAGTAGCGGGCGCCGATCAGCTTGTTATTGCAGTCCGTTGCCGTAAATGACTCACCGGCTTCACAGCGCCCGTTCCAGTTTTCCGGCGGTTGATAATTGAGTACCGGATCGGTGTTTTTAAAGCGGAAACACAGCCACTTTCCAAGCAGGCTGCTTTCCGCCCAACTGGAGCGGCACAGCCTCGGCTTGTCAGGTTTTGTCGAGTCGGCAAAGCTGGGGTGATCCGGTGCAATGCCGCTGTCGATGACCCCGATCACGACATCTTCGCCTTTGAGGCCGAGCGTCGACCAGAGTCCGCCATCGGGATCGAGCAGGCCCAGGAAAGCCGGGCTTTCATTGGTCGACAGCATCCTGACCTTGTCTTACCATACGTTCAGTACATCTTTTCGCGAACGCAGTTTCTGCGCCTGTATGGAACTCAGCCGTGCGGCAAAGCCGTTGAATGCATAGCGATAACTGTACAGCTTGCCGGTGTATGCGCCCACTGTGCGCAACAGGTCATCGTGTGACTCGGTCAGGTGCTGCGAATACTGCCTGACGTTGGCAGACCGCGCATCGAAACGCTGTCCCCGGACGGGCCGGGTTGCCGCCATACCGCCCGCCCGGCCGCGGTAGTTCAGCGCCGGTGGCTCCGCGAGCTGTACGATATAGACCTTCTCGTCCAGCAGTCGAGTGTCGGCGCTGTTCAACAGACGCTGATCGGGTGCGGGGCGCAGGTTGTCCGCATGAGCGGACAGCATTCCCATGCAGATGGCCGGGACAAGCACCATTGTTGCCGTAAATTTCATTTTTCGCCACGCAACTGGTCGAGTATGGACTCGTTTTCAAGCGTCGAGGTGTCCTGTGTAATCTCTTCACCCCTGGCAATTGTACGCAACAGCCGCCGCATGATCTTACCTGAGCGTGTTTTCGGCAGATTATCCGCAAAGCGGATTTCGTCGGGTTTCGCGATAGCGCCCAGCTCCTCGCCGACCCAGTCACGTAATACCCGGGTCATTGCCGCGGCATCTTCACCGACAGGGCGTTCCCCCCTGGGAACCACATAGGCGAATATCGATTCGCCCTTGATTTCATGCGGCCGCCCGACCACCGCGGCCTCCACGACCAGGTCGTGAGCGACCAGGGCAGACTCGACTTCCATGGTGCCCAGCCGGTGACCGGAGACGTTCAGCACATCGTCGATACGGCCCATGATCCTGAAATAGCCGTCCTCATCGCGGATCGCGCTGTCGCCGGCGACGTAGTACCTGCCGTTGAATTTCTCCCAATAGGTTTCGATGTAGCGGTCGTTGTCGCCCCAGATGGTACGCAGCATCGAAGGCCAGGGTTTCTCGATCACTAGGTAGCCGCCCATATTCGGTGCTTCTACGGGCTCGCCCTGTTCATCGACGATAGCCGCTGCGATTCCGGGAATCGCCCGTGTACACGATCCGGGCTTGGTGGCCATGGCGCCGGGAACGGGACTCATCATGATTGCGCCGGTTTCCGTCTGCCACCAGGTATCCACGATCGGGCAGCGCTCCTTGCCGATTATCCTGTGGTACCACATCCAGGCTTCCGGGTTGATCGGCTCTCCGACAGTCCCCAGCAATCTGAGCTTTGAAAGGTCATGGGAAAGGGGCACATCGTCGCCAAATTTCATTAACGCCCGGATTGCAGTGGGCGCCGTATAGAAAATCGTGACTCCATGCTGCTGGCAAATCTTCCAGAATCGCCCGCCATCGGGATAGGTCGGCGCACCCTCGTAGATCACGATGGTTGCGCCGGCCGCGAGCGGGCCATAGGCAACATAGCTGTGGCCGGTGATCCAGCCGACATCTGCAGTACACCAGAATACGTCGTCGTCGTTGAGATCGAATACCCACTTGCTGGTGAGCTTGGCATTCAGCAGGTAACCGCCGGTGGAGTGCTGAATGCCTTTGGGCTTGCCGGTCGACCCCGATGTGTACAACAGAAACAACGGGTGTTCGGCGCTGACGAATTCCGGCTCGCACTGGTCGGACCGGCCGTCGACAAGCTCCGACCACCAGATATCCCGCCCTTCCACCATATTGATATCGTGGCCCGTACAGTGCAGAACCACCACGTGCTCGATCGTTTCACAGCCTTCGGCAAGGGCCGTATCGGTTGCGTCTTTAAGCGCGACGATCTGGCCGCCACGATGCCCGCCATCGGCGGTGATCACCATTTTTGCGCCGGCGTCCATGATCCGGTCCCGCAGCGATTTTGCAGAGAAACCACCGAACACCACCGAGTGCACGGCGCCAATTCTCGCGCAGGCCTGCATGGCGATGACGGCCTCGGCGGTCATGGGCATGTAAAGCACGACCCGGTCACCGGCCTGAACGCCCAGTGCCCGCAGGCCATTGGCCAGCCGGCAGACAGCCGCTGTGAGCTCGCGGTAACTGAGGGTATGGCTGTCGCCGTTTTCCGCTTCGAAAATAATGGCGGTTTTATCGCCGTTCGCTTTCAGGTGCACGTCCAGACAATTGTGGGACATATTCAGCATCCCGTCAGCGAACCACCGGTAGTTGGGTGCGTTGGTGTCATCCAGCGTTTTTGTGAACGGCGTATGCCAGTCGATTTCTTCGCGCGCCAGCCGGGCCCAGAAGCTTTCATGGTCAGCGGCAGCTTCGCTGGTGAGCGCTTCGAGATCCGCCGGCTTGATCCGCGCGCCGGCGGTGAAGTCCCTGCTGGGCGGAAAGCTCCGGCTTTCGTGCAGTATCGATTCCAGGTTCTTGTCGCTCATATTGTCGCCTTTGTTCAAACTGCCGCCAGCAGCCGGTTGATCAGATTCAGGGATTGCCGCAAATAGCCTTCGCCAAACAGGTTCAGATGATTGAGCAGGTGGTAAAGATTGTAAAGATCCTGTCTCTGCCGATAGCCCTTTTCCAGCGGAAATACCCTCTCGTAAGCGGCATAGAAACCCGGTCCGAACCCTCCAAACAGCCTGGTCATGGCAATGTCTGCCTCACGGTCACCGTAATATACCGCAGGATCGAAAATAACGGCCTCGCCGGTGGCTGTAACTCCCCAGTTGCCGCCCCACAGGTCTCCATGCAGCAGAGAAGCGGCGGGGTGATGATCGCCAAGGAACTGCGGCAGTCTCTCCAGCAGGCTGTTTCCCCTGTCCTGCAGTTCGCCGCTGTAGCCGTTGCTCTGCGCCAGCTTGAGCTGATAGCCCAGACGCTGTTGCGAGAAGAACTGCAGCCAGCTGTCCGCGGGCCTGTTGACCTGTGGTGTGCTGCCGATGGTGTTATCCCGGTACCAGCCGAACCGGGTCCGGGTATACCGGTGCTGCAGCGCCAGCGCCGTTCCCAGTTCGGCGCCCGATTAGTCGCTCCCGGCGCCAAGATCGAGGTACTCAAGCAGCAGCCAGGCCTCTGCACCGGCCACGCCACACCGGATCGGCGCGGGGACGCGAACGGCGCCTGGTTTTTGCAATTCCCGCAAACCATCCCGCTCCGCTTCGAACATATCCTCGCAGGCGGCCCGGTTCAGCTTCAGAAAATAATACCGGTTGTCTGCAGCCCTGATCCGGTAGCTGCGATTGATGCTGCCGCCGCCCACCGCCGTGGCGCTGTCCCGGTCAAGTACCAGGCCGGTTGCCGCAAGGATGTCTGCGAGTACTTCGTCCGGCAATGTGGTTCAGAACGAATCGGAAATGCGCTGGGCCTGCCGTCGCAGCATGCTGCCAAAGCCGGCATCGTCATAAAGAGCATGGAGGCTGTCGAGGTCCGGCGCCTGCCGTTGCAGTACTGCCGGTGATGCATCGATTGGCACTTGATTGTGAATCCTGGTCAGCCTCCGGCACAGGTGTACATCCGCCTTGTGGAGCGCGAGTTTGTCGCCCAGCGTGGCCGCCCCGCGTACCGGCACTTTGGCAACCCGGCTCAGGTTGAGATAGATGTCATCCACCGATTCGAAGTGCTGCAACAGTTTCATTGCGGTTTTTTTTCCGACACCGGGAACCCCCGGGATGTTGTCGACACTGTCGCCGGCCAGTGCAAGGAAATCTGCCATTTACTCCGGCAGAATGCCAAAGCTGTCGGGCACCTGCTCGTAACGGATTTTTTTTCCGCCCGCATAATCCCAGAATGTGTCACCCTGCTGGAGTACCTGGACGAGGTCCTTGTCCCGGGTGAGGATGGTCACTGCATGTCCTTTCTCACGCATACGCGCGGCAATCGTGCCGATGAGGTCATCTGCCTCAAAGCGCTCATTTGAACATTCCATCATGCCCAGCGCCCGCGTGATGTTCTGACATTGCCGGAATTGCCGTTTGAGCTCGGCCGGCGCCGGGTCGCGATTCGCCTTGTATTCAGGATAGATTTCCTTGCGGAAGTTGTTCTCCAGGCTGCTGTCGAATGCGACTGCCACATGTTCGGGCCGGACCGATTCCAGGAAATCGCCCAGAAACCGGGTAAACCCGTACACAGCGTTTACCGGATTGCGGTCGGCGTCGATCATGGTGTCCGGGATCGAAAACCAGGCGCGAAATATGTACACGCTGGCATCGATGAGGTAGGTCACGTCACCGGGCCGGTTTCGCGGCCGCTTTGCCCGCGCAGCGTCGTTGCCAGACGACTGTGAAGCGGGCTGCTGCGCGGAATATGGGCAAGCAGGAATTCCATCTGGTCTGTGAGTACCCGGCGGCCCTTCAGGTAGATATATTCAGCATAGGTAGGCGAGAACGGTATGGCGATCAGTTCCATTTTCGCCTGTTCCGGCGTTCGGCCGCCTTTGTGATTGTTACAGCGCCGGCAGGCAGTCACGACGTTCTGCCAGTGATCCGTGCCGCCCTGGCTCAGGGGGCGAATATGATCGCGGGTCAGATCCCGGGAAAGAAAGTGGTTGCCGCAATACAGGCAGAGATTTGCGTCACGCCGGAACAGTGTTTTGTTGTTGAGCGGCGGGACATACTGGTCCCGCAGTTCCGCGCGGCTGGGATTCTTGCCGACGGTAGCGATAATCGAATTGACCTCGACCCTGCTGCGCACCCCGGTCGCAGCACAGATACCGCCACGGATCGCGTAGAGCGGTGTGCCGCATGTATAAGCCACCTGATCGGTATGGTAAAGACGCACGGCATCGCGGTAGTCGATCCACTCCAGGGGCATGCCGGCAACATCGGTCCGCAGGACCTGCTGCGAAAAGTCCGTGCCATGCGCCTGTACTAACATGATCGAATCACCATACCTCTGGCAGGAATCTTCCGAAGTCAACGGCAAATGTCAACTTTTGCCTTTGCAGGAAGATGCCTGCGCCCATGGTATAGCATGATTGCATGATGACAGCACTACACAGTGCCCGCTTTTTGGTATGGCTTGCAGGGGGAGCGGAAACCGGGCTGTCCGGACAGCGGTTATCGGCCGGATACGGGACTCAGTTACCGCCGCGATTCGGTGAGTGATCCTGGCGTCGCATCTGGTCCTGACGGCGTTTCTGGTCGCGGAGTCTTTGCTGCTGCAGATACCGGCGCTGTTGCGGTGTCAGTTGTTTCCAGTTGTCCCGCATCATCCGGCGGTGTTCCGGTGACATTTGCCGGAAACGCCGGAAATTCTCCCGCACGGCACGCTTCCGGTCCGGGCTCATGCGCTGGTAACGATCATACAGCCCGCGTACCCGCTTGCGTTGTTCGGGCGAAAGCGATTGCCAGCGCTTGAAACGCTGCTGGGCCTCGGAGCGCTGTGCGGAATCCATGTTGAGCCAGCGCAGGGCACCGTCCGCCAGGCGCTTCTGCCGCTGCGCCGTGTACGAATCCCATTCGGCCTTCATTTTTCCAAGAACCTGGTGTTGTTCGGTGCTCAGTTCGTTCCAGTCGATACCGCTGTCCTTGGCCAGGGCGGCGTTGAACGCGAGCACGCCGATGACCGCCATCAGCAATGCCATACTGCGAAGCCGGGAACCGCGCGGCGCATTTTCAGGGTGTTTCGGCATGTCCCTGCTCTTCTGCATTGTCGGTGGCGGCGTCGTCGTCCGGGTCGGGGAGGCTGTCAAAAAATTCAGCCCACTCATCGCTGCTGTCGTCCTGACTGCCGAGATACTCCAGGAAATCCAGGAACTCCCCATCTGCGATATCGTCCTCATCGGCACCCGCAGGTACCGAAACGGTAATGCACAGGACAATACCGGCAAGGCTCCTTTTCCATCGCTCCATGAGATCAACCAATCGCTCCCAACTCGGCCTGTAATTCCTCTGTCGACATATTGGCATCCAGCCAGGTAAAAAATTCGAGATCTTCGATCATCTCGAGGCTTTCCTCGGCAAGCAGCAGGTCAAGGTCCGTGGCAACATCCGGAGCCAGATCGCGATCAGCGATCACCGTGGCAACATCCGGCCCCGGACCGGGCGGAACGGGCTCCCCGATCCACAGCAGGGCAGCCAGTACGGCAGTTGCCGCGACCATGCCGACCGGGGCCCATTGCGAAAACACCCGGGCCCGGCGGCCCTGGCCCATTTCCGCCAGCGCCTCGTGTCGCGCCCGGGTGAGGCGCGACCGGGTTGCGGCATCCAGGTGCTCTGCGCTGTCACGCAGCAGCTCCTGTGCCTTGCGGGCCAGCGGCTCGTCTTTCCCGCGCTGTGCTTCGTCCTGTCTGTTCACAACCAGTGGTCTCCAAGTTTTTCACGCAACTGATGTACTGCCCTGGAATAATGTGTTTTTACACTGCCCTGGGAACAGCCCATTGTTGCGGCCGTCGTTGCGACATCCAGGCCTTCCAGCGTTCGCAACAAAAAGGCCTGCTGCTGTCTGGCGGATAGTTCTCTTACCGCTTCTTCCAGTGAGCCCATCGCATCGTCAATGGCCATACGCCGATGCGGCTCGATCGTTGCCGGCCCGGGGGCGTTCTCCAGCGGGTCGGAATATTCCTCTGCATTCTCATTCCGTGAAAACCATGCCAGCATCTTGTTTCGAATCGTCTGCCGGCGGTGATGGTCGAGAATACGGTTATTCAGTATCCGGTAGAACAAAGGCCGCCATTCCGCGCCCGGCCGGTCGGCATATTTGCGTACCAGCCTGATCATTGCATCCTGAACGATGTCCAAAGCATCATCCCGATTACGCACGGAAATGACCGCCATCCTGTATGCCCGTTTTTCTACCTCGGCAAGAAACTGGTCCATGGAACGGCTGTGATCCAGTGTACTGCCCTCCCGTCTCTGTTCCAGGCCCGTTGAAATCCGGCCGGTGTTGAGTGCCAAAGCCATATCGTTCATAGCATACATTTTCCGAGCCGCCCTCAGGCAGCTTTTGCTCCGCCATTAGTGCAATATAACGCGGCACGCCGACATCGGTTGACGGCAGGGACGGCCTGACTTATTCACACTGACCAACGAGAGCACGGGCTTAGCAGGCAATCCACTTTTTTCGCTTTAGGTTGGTTTATTAACTGATTGTTTTATAAAAGATAAACGTGCTTCGGTCAAATATTGATCAAAATCGGAAGGGTCGCGATACATGGCGGCTTGCGGGCTATTCGCCCCACTGTTTCCACAGGTTTATCCACAGGATATGTGGACAACGCTGCTGGATTCCAGGCTGTTTTCGGGCCCGCGCGCCAACGTGAGCGGGAACGTGATTCTGCAGGTGGCAATCAATGCGCCGGTCATGGTTCCGTTCGACTACCTGTTGCCGGAAAAGACCGGTCCGGAACCCCGGCCGGGCCAGCGCGTCAGGGTGCCGCTGGGCAAGAACGGGTCCAGGGTCGGCGTGCTCATCGGCACCAGGCAGTCGTCACCGGTGCCCATGCACCGGTTGCGCCGCGCCCTGGAAATCATGGATTCGGAGCCGGTCCTCGACAGTGATTTGATGGCGCTGCTGTCCTGGGCCGCCGGTTACTATCAGCACCCTCCCGGAGAGGTTTTTGCGGCCGCATTGCCGGTGGCCTTGCGCCAGGGCAAAGCAGCCACCGGCACGGAACCGGCCGATGCCGGGTTGTCCTGGGTGATTACCGCTGCGGGCAGAGCAGTCGATATCGTCGCTTTGCGAAAAAAGGCGCCTGCCCAGGCGCAGATACTCGAACAGGCCGGGCAAAAGGCAGACGGCTTGTCGAAGGGCGAGTTGAGAAAGATTACCGCTGCATGGAGCCGTGTTACGAATATATTGCTGGACCGGGGCTGGCTGGCTACCGAGCAGATCAGCCGGCCCGCGAACGGCATGTCCGCACCAGGCCTGGAATCGGCGCCGGTGCTCACTGCGGATCAGGATCTTGCGATTACAGAGATTGGCTCGGGTCAGGGCTTTCTCGTTTCCCTGCTGGAGGGCGTGACCGGCAGCGGCAAGACCGAAGTCTATTTTCACTGTATCGAGCGGCAGATCGATGCCGGCCAGCAAAGCCTGATGCTGGTTCCGGAAATCGGTTTGACGCCGCAGCTCATTGACCGGTTTCGCAGCCGCTTTTGTGAACAGGTGGCCGTGATGCACTCCGGACTGGGTCGTCGCGACCGGCTCCGGGCCTGGTGTGCCGCGCGCGACGGGTCGGCGGCGGTGATCATCGGTACCCGATCCGCCATATTTTCGCCGTTGCCGCGCGCCGGCCTGATCATTGTCGACGAGGAGCACGACAGTTCGTTCAAGCAGCAGGAAGGTTTCCGTTACTCGGCTCGCGACCTGGCTGTCTGGCGGGGGCGGCAGCTGGATATCCCCGTGATCCTGGGCTCTGCAACGCCATCCTTCGAGTCGCTTGAAAACGTCAATGCCGAACGATACCGGAGACTGAAACTGCCCTTTCGCCCGGGTGCGGCCAAGCCTCCGGAGTTTCACCTGATCGATCTGCGAATGCATGAATCGAAGGATGGACTAACGACCCCGATGATCGATGTCATGCGCCGTCACCTGCAACAGGACGGCCAGGTGCTGGTTTATCTGAATCGCCGCGGCTTTGCGCCAACACTGCTTTGCACGGGTTGTGGGCTGTTGCGGGAATGCAGCCGCTGTGATGCGCGCATGGTTTTTCATAGCCACCGCAACCGGCTGGTCTGTCATCACTGCGGCGCCGACCGACCGGCCTCACTGGTGTGCAGCGACTGCGGCGGTGAGCTGCGCCCTGTCGGCCAGGGCACGGAGCGCCTGGAGCAGGCATTGATCGCTTTGTTTCCCGATCATGAACTGGTCCGGATCGACCGCGATACCACGCGCAAGCGCGGCGAGATCGAACGCCGGCTGCGGCAGGTTCACGATCGCAAGGCCAGCCTGTTGCTCGGTACACAAATGCTGGCGAAGGGCCATGATTTTCCGGATGTCACGCTGGTGGTGATCGTCGATGCCGACCAGGGACTGTTCGGGACGGATTTTCGCAGCGCCGAGAGACTTGCCCAGTCGATTGTCCAGGTCGCCGGGCGAGCGGGAAGGGCCAGCCGCCCCGGAGAGGTTTACCTGCAGACCTGTTTCCCCGAACATCCGCTGTTGTCGATGCTGGTTCGAAAAGGCTACAGCGAGTTTGCGGCCGTGGCGATGGAGGAGCGCCGGATGTCGGGATGGCCTCCGTACAGCTGCCTGGCCCTGTTACGCGCGGAAGCGACGCTGCGCCCGCCGGCCTACGCTTTCCTGCAAAAAGCCCGGGAGCTTGCGCAACCCCTGTCCGGTGACAGCATCCGGATGCTGGGACCGGCTCCCGCCCCGATGGAGCGCCGCTCGGGGCGCTATCGCGGTCAGTTACTCGTGCAGGCGGATGACCGCGGGGTGCTGCAGCGGTTTTTGGTGGCCTGGCGGGCGCAATTGGCGGCGGCGCCGGAAGGGCGCAAGGCGCGATGGTCGCTGGATGTCGATCCGGTGGAGCTGTTCTAGTGGGGAGGGGTCATTGATTGCCGGACACAGGGGCACGGAGCGGTCGCCTGTTCCGGGACCCGCCGTGAACCCGTCCATGGGGGCTTGCGTCCCGCGTCCATGCGGGACACAGTCCCGGAACAGGCGACCGCTCCGTGCCCCTGTGTCCGGCAATCAATGACTCTGGTTTATATACAGGGACACTTTGTGGGGCGTTCTCGGATAGAATTCCCGGTCTTGTTGGCCGGGTCGTAGCAGGTTGTTGTGAAAGAGATTGTCGAGGAATTGATTGGCGCTGCGGTGGCTAAGCTGCCGGGTGCGGCGGATGCCATGTCGGTTGTGCCGGATGTGGAGCGCACCCGGGATCCGAAGCATGGCGATTTTTCGACCAATATTGCGATGCGCCTGGCCCGGTCCCTGCAGCGCAAGCCCCGCGATCTGGCGGAAGAAATTATCGCCCTGATTCCCGGGTCGGAACGGGTAGATGCAGTTGAGATTGCCGGGCCCGGGTTCATCAATTTTCGCCTGAGTCCCGGTGCCTACCATGGTGAACTGCAGCGGGTGTTCGCGCTGGGTGAGGCCTATGGGCGCAGTAATGAGGGCGCCGGTCGCAGGGTGCTCGTTGAATACGTTTCGGCAAATCCGACCGGGCCTTTGCACGTTGGTCACGGCCGGCATGCAGCATACGGTGCGACGGTAGCCAATCTGCTCGAGGCGACGGGCCATGAGGTGGTGCGCGAGTACTACGTCAATGATGCCGGGCGGCAGATGGATATTCTGGCAGTCAGTGTCTGGTTAAGGCTGCTGGCGATAGCAGGGGTAACAGAGGTCTTTCCGCATAACGGCTATCGCGGCCAGTATATTATCGATATTGCGCAGCTGGCCTTTGCACAACTGGATGAAGCCGTTCGCAAGGTGCCCGAAGATTTCTTTTCCGCCCTGCCGGAAGATGCACCGCAAGGAGACGCGGACGGTTATCTGGATGCCCTGATCGCGAGCGCCCGCAGCCTGCTGGGCGAGGAGCTGTTTCAGGCGCTTCTGGATGTCGCGCTTGCCGCTATTCTTGACGATATCAAGGACGATCTCACCGAATTCGGCACTCAGCCCGATAACTGGTTTTCGGAGCGAAGCCTGGCCGACTCCGGCGCTTTGCAGCACGGCCTGGAGGTTCTCGAAGCGAACGGGCGGACCTACCGCAAAGACGGCGCGGTCTGGTTTCGGGCGACCGACATGGGTGACGAGAAAGACCGGGTAGTGGTTCGGGAAAACGGCCGGACGACCTACTTTGCCTCGGACATCGCCTATCATCTGGAAAAACGCGAACGAGGTTTCGATCTGCTGCTCGATGTGCTCGGCTCTGATCATCATGGCTATGTAGCGCGCGTGCGGGCCGGGCTCGAAGCGATGGGACAGCCTCCGGAGTCGCTGGAAGTCGACCTGGTTCAGTTTGTCGTGTTGTATCGTGGCAGCAGGAAGGTTCAGATGTCGACGCGTTCCGGCCAGTTCGTAACACTGCGCGAGCTCCGAAAAGAAGTAGGTAACGATGCGGCACGGCTGTTTTTTGTGATGCGGTCAAACGATCAGCATCTGGACTTCGATCTTGAGCTGGCCAAATCCCAGTCCAACGACAATCCTGTTTACTATATCCAGTATGCACATGCCCGCGTCTGCAGCGTGCTGCGGGAGATGGAGTCCCGGGAGCAGATGGCATTCGATCGTGACAAGGCCGACCTGGAACAGTTGACTGAGTCCCACGAGAGAAGCCTGATGCGGAAAATCAGCCGTTATCCGGAAGTGATAGAAATTGCCGGCCGGCAACGCGCACCGCAGCAGGTTGTTCACTACCTGCGGGAGCTGGCACAGGAGTTTCATACCTACTATAACGCCCACCGCTTTATTGTCGACGATGCCGCCCTGCGCAATGCGCGCCTGATGCTGATTCTTGCCGCCCGGCAGGTGCTGGCAAACGGCCTGTCATTGCTCGGGGTGTCCGCCCCGGAAAAAATGTAGGCCATGGAACGGGAGCCGGTGTAATGGCAGCGCGTCGCAAGCGAGCAGCACGGAAAACAGTCCGCCGCACGAACAAGGCAGCCATGCCGGGTTGGGTGTGGATGCTTTTCGGGCTGGTGGTGGGCCTGTCGGTGGCCGCTGCGATCTATGTCGGCGACCGGCGCGACATGCCGCAGGCAAAAGCGCCTGCAGTTCCTGCCGAGCAGCCCCGCCCGGCAAGCGATGTGGATCCCGAGCCTGTTGAGACGCCGGCCAGCAGGTACAGTTTTTATGACATGTTGCCAACGTTCGAGGTCGTGATTCCGGAAAATGAATTCGGCGTCAAAAGCGATTCAGCGGCTGCATTGGCCGACAAGCCGGGCATATACGTCCTGCAGGCGGGTTCTTTTTCCCGGCATGCGGATGCGGATCGGCGCAAGGCGCAACTCGGGCTGCTTGGCATCGTGTCGCAGATCCAGAAGGTCAGCGTGGACGATGATGTCTGGTACCGTGTGCGTATCGGCCCTATCGATGACTTGCCGGAGCTCAGGGCGACCGGCGACCGGTTGCGGCAGGCGAAGGTCGAATTTATGGTCATCCGGGTAGGGGACTGAACAATGCGACCGGATGGTATCTCCCGGGCATGGAGCTGCCGGACCGTGCTGGGGGCGGTATCGATACTTTCGCTGCTGGCCGGATGTGCCGGAATGAACCAGCCACCGTCACAGCCAACAGTGGCGCCGCTCGAAGAGACGCTGCCGCAGGCCGCCGACGCCGGGCTGCCGGAGCCCGGCGCGCAAAGCCCCGCTGCAAAAGAAGTGGACCGGAAGCAGTGCGCGCGAATATCGGTCGCTGCAGTGGGCGATATCATGCTGCGCACGGATTTTCCGCAGAATCGCCTGGCTGACGATGACGGTGTGAGCCTGCTGGCGGACGTGTCAGCCGTGCTCAGCCGGGCGGATATTGCTTTTGGCAACCTGGAAGGCGTTCTGCTGGATGGCGGAGAACCGGCAAAAAAATGCCGGAACCCCGATGCCTGTTACCTGTTTCGTTCCCCTGCCCGGTACGCCATGCTGCTGAAAGATGCCGGGTTCGATGTGGTCAGTCTGGCCAATAACCATGCCCGCGATTTCGGCGAAGAGGGGCGTACGGCGACCATGCAGGCACTCGATGCCGGGGGTATTCTGCATTCCGGCCGGGAGGGGGATGTCGCCGGCTGGCGCGTGGCCGGTTTATCCGTAAGTCTGGTTGCTTTTTCGACTACGGCCGAATCGCATTCGATGTACCCCCAGGACCTGGAAAATGCCGCCCGCCTTATCGCGCACCTCAAGGCGTCCAATGACCTGGTGCTGGTCTCGTTTCATGGCGGCGCCGAGGGGCTGGATGCCGCCCGGATACCTTTTACCGAGGAAGAATACTATGGGGAATCCCGCGGCGATGTCGTCGCGTTTTCCCGCGCCATGGTCGATGCCGGTGCAGACCTGGTGATCGGCCACGGTCCGCATGTTCCACGGGCAATGGAGCTTTACCGGGACAGGCTGATCGCTTACAGCCTGGGCAATTTTGCGACCTGGTACGGAATCAGTGTCGCCGGTGCGAAAGGCTACGCGCCGATTCTGAACGTCACCATGGACGGCCACGGCCGGCTGCTGAACGGCGAAGTGATTTCGGCGATACAGGTCAGGCCATCCGGACCTCGCATCGATGACCGGGGCCGGGCATACGGGATGATTCGCGAGCTGACGCAGCTGGATTTCAACGGCGGTGGCCTGGTGTTTTATGACGACGGCAGCTTCGAGCCCGGCGATGGTGCTGCAGGCAGGGTTCCCGGGAATGTTTCAGGGCAGGCGGTGTGGCTGGAATGTCCATGAACCGGCCCGGCGATGTGACGCGGTTGCTGGAACAGCGCTATCCGAAGCTGCAACAAACACTGCCTTTCGTTCGCCTTGCCGAGCTTCCCACGAACCTGCACCATGCGAGATGCTTGGGCGATCGCTTGGGCATCGGCAGGCTGCTGATAAAAAGAGACGACCAGTGCGCGTCCAGTTACGCCGGTAACAAGATCAGGAAACTCGAGTATCTTCTTGGCGGCGCCCTGGAGGACAAATGCGATGCCGTGCTGACATTCGGTGCGGTCGGGTCCAACCATGCCCTGGCAACGGCTGTTCATGCGCGCGCCGTGGGCCTGGATTGTTACGCGGTCCTGATTCACCAGGTGATGACGCCGAACCTTCAAAGGACGCTGCGCTATCACGCCTTGCTCGGGACAAAACTGCTGCTTGCTTCCGGCTATGAAGATACGAAAACTCAATGCCGGCGGGCGTTGAACAATCACCCGTCCGGCAGCGAGCGGGTAGCGGTGATTACATGGGGCGGTGCGGAATGGCTCGGCGGAGTGGGATTCGTCAATGCCGCGTATGAATTATCGGACCAGGTGAAACAGGCAGGGATCAGCCCGCCCGACCATATCTACCTGCCCAGCGGCAGCATGGGGACTTTCGCAACGCTGACACTTGGATTAAGGGCCGTCGGGATGGCTGCCCGGGTTACAGGCGTTCTGGTCGTGCCGCAAAGAACCTTCCCGCAACAGTTCGTCGATCTTTTTGGCGCCACCAACCGTGAGCTGCATGCCAGAGACGAAAGTTTTCCGCTGTTCGAGGATCCCCTGCAGGGAGTGGAGTATCGCGAGGAATTCTTTGGCGATGGTTATGGCTGTGCGACCCCGGAAGCAGAGCAGGCCATCGATCTGATGAAAAAATACGAAAACATGCAACTGGAAACGACCTATTCGGGGAAGGCGCTTGCCGCGCTGGTTGCGGATGCCGAACGGGGCCGCCTGAAAAACAGCACCGTGCTGTTCTGGAATACCTACAATTCCCGCCCTTATCCTCCCGAGCTGGATTCCGTTTCTCCCGGCGACCTGCCGACCGGGTTCAGTAAATACTTCGACTAGAAATATTTCGACCAAGCTGGAACCGGCACCGGGCCGGATTTTGAGCACCGCCCGCGGGGTTCGGGGTGTCGGGACGCCTGTTCGGAGACCCGCCGTGAACCCGTCCATGGGGGCTTGCGTCCCGCGTCCATGCGGGACACAGTCTCCGAACAGGCGTCCCGACACCCCGGAACCAGCGGCCAGTACGCAAAATCCTACTCTCCCCCGAATTCGACTCCGAGCGCCCGCAGCTTGCGATACAGGTGTGTTCTCTCCATTCCTACGCGCTTGGCCAGTTGCCCGACCTTGCCGCCGCACAGCGACAGCTGCTGTTTGAGATAGGCGCGTTCGAACTGCTCGCGTGCTTCGCGCAACGGCAGCGCCAGCAGGTCCTGTTTGATCAGCGGTTGGTTCCCGGTCGCAGCGGGGGTGAGTTCCCGTTCCAGTTCGGCAAGCTCTATTTCCTCGTTTCCCCCGGCGATCAGCAAACGCTGTACCAGGTTACTCATTTCCCGGACATTGCCGGGCCAGGGATAATTGCGCAGCCGGTTCTGGGCCGCCACGCCAAAATGGCGGAAAGCCAGTCCCTGCGTATCGACGAACTTTTCTACAAAATAGCGCAGCAGCTCGGGAACGTCCTCGGCATACTCGCGCAGCGCCGGTACGCTGATCTGCAAAACCGAAAACCGGGACTGCAGATCGGAACGCAGCCCCTGAACCTCGCCGGGCTTTGTC
>JAJRXW010000213.1 GCA_024276095.1 Gammaproteobacteria bacterium | reverse complement strand
TCGGCGCTGAAGCAAAAAGCCGCGCCATCTGCCGTAGCCGCCTGGGATGTTGAACTGGTTGCTACCGGCATGGCTGTCGATGCGGAGCGGCGCTCTTATATAGAGCTTTTTTCGAAGGAGTTCACGGCAATTGCGCGACAATTGCTGGACTTAGATGCCAACTGCACCTATTTGTCGGGCTGGCCGGAAGACCAGGAGTTTGCCGAAGCCTTGGCCAACAGCGAGCGCCGGGACCGAACTTACGGGGCGACCCAGGTCGGGCCGCACCGCGCTGAACTCAAGCTGGAAATAGAGTCGCTCAAGGCGCGCCACCGGGTTTCGAGAGGACAGCAGAAGCTCATGGGTACCGCGCTGATCCTGGCGCAAAGCCGGCTGGTGGCCGGCATGCTGGACCGACGGGTCGTATTGCTGGTCGACGAACCGCGGGCCGAGCTGGACGAGCAGCGGCTGGGGCTGCTGATGGAGGCCCTGCAGGAAGCACCCGCCCAGGTTTTTTTAACCGGCCTGGAGCCGGGCGGGTTGCCCGGTACCGGAGATGCCAGGGTGTTTCACGTGAAACCAGGGGGCACGATCCCCGAAACCGCAGAATAAATGAGAGCGCCCCAGGCGTCCTGCGGGGTGGTGCAATACCCCGGCTGCCGGTGCATCTCTGCTATAATTGATCGATTCGTTTACAGGGACTGTTTATGACCGCTAAAAACACCTATGATTCCAGTAATATCAAGGTCTTAAAAGGCCTGGATGCTGTGCGCAAACGCCCCGGTATGTACATCGGAGATACCGATGACGGCACCGGTCTTCACCACATGGTTTTCGAGGTGGTGGATAACTCGGTTGACGAGGCGCTGGCCGGTCATTGCAGTACGATCACGGTCACCATTCACTCCGATGAATCCGTGACGGTCGTCGACGATGGTCGCGGTATTCCGGTCGGTATTCACCCGGAAGAGCAGCGTTCAGCGGCCGAGGTCATCATGACCGTGTTGCATGCCGGCGGTAAATTCGACGATAACTCCTACAAGGTATCCGGCGGTTTGCATGGCGTTGGCGTATCCGTCGTCAATGCCCTGTCAGAATCGCTGCTTTTGACGATTTATCGCGACGGTCACATCCATGAGCAGCGCTACCATATGGGCGTTCCGGAGAGCGATCTGGCGATTACCGGCAAAACAGAGAGAACCGGCACCCAGGTCCGGTTTACGCCCAGCAAGGAAATTTTTACCAATATCGAATTCCACTATGACATTCTGGCGAAACGCCTCCGGGAACTGTCCTTTCTGAATTCGGGCGTGCGTATCCACCTGGTGGACGAGCGGGATGGCAAGGAAGATATTTTCGAATTCGAAGGCGGCATCAAGGCGTTCGTCGAACATCTGAACCGCAACAAGAGGCCGATTCATCCCTCGGTCCTGTATTTCGATACCACTCATGAGGGTGTCGTTGTCGAAACCGCGCTGCAGTGGAATGACGGTTACCAGGAAAGCATGTTCTGCTTTACCAACAACATTCCGCAAAAAGACGGCGGCACCCATCTGGCCGGTTTCAGAAGTGCGCTGACCAGAACCCTGAACAGTTATATCGAGCGGGAGGCCAAGAAAGCCAGGGTCAATCCCACCGGAGACGATGCGCGCGAGGGGCTGACAGCGGTGTTGTCGGTCAAGGTGCCCGACCCAAAGTTCTCATCGCAAACCAAAGACAAGCTGGTGTCATCGGAAGTCAAAGGGATTGTTGAATCGGCACTGGGGTCGAGCCTGGAAGAGTTTTTGATGGAAAATCCGCAGGAAGCGAAAACCGTCGTTGCGAAAATCATCGATGCTTCCAGGGCGCGTGAAGCAGCGCGTAAAGCCCGCGAAATGACGCGCCGAAAGGGTGCTTTGGATATTGCCGGTCTGCCGGGCAAACTGGCGGACTGCCAGGAAAAGGATCCGGCCCTTTCGGAACTGTTTCTCGTTGAGGGAGATTCCGCCGGCGGCTCGGCCAAACAGGGCCGGGATCGCAGAACCCAGGCGGTTTTGCCGCTGAAGGGAAAAATTCTCAATGTGGAAAAGGCACGTTTCGACAAAATGCTTTCATCGGCCGAAGTGGGCACACTGATCACCGCGCTCGGCTGCGGTATCGGCCGGGATGATTTCGACCCGGACAAGTTACGCTATCACCGGATCATCATCATGACGGATGCCGATGTCGACGGGTCTCATATCAGGACTTTGCTGCTGACTTTTTTCTATCGTCAGATGAAAGAGCTGATCGAAAGAGGCTATGTTTATATCGCTCAGCCGCCGCTGTACAAGGTCAAGCGCGGCAAGCAGGAACACTACGTAAAAGACGATGCCGAACTCAAAGCCTATCTTCTGAGCGTTGCGATCGAGAAAGCCGCCCTGCATGTCTCGGCAGACGCGCCCCCGACCAAAGGCCAGTCCCTGGAGTCTCTCGCCGAGCAATACCTCGGAGCGATGGCCATGCTGGACAGGCTGGAACGTCGCTACGACCGGACTGTGCTGGAGCAGATGGTTCATTTGCCGGCGGTTACCGATGTCACGATTACCGATTCTGCGTTCATGACAGACTGGGCGGAAAAACTGGAGGACCTGCTTAGTCGTGTGATAAACGGCCATGGCGCACGCTACGGCGCAGCCCTTAAAACCGACGAAGAAGGGGCGATGTACATCGAGATCACGCACAGTCAACACGGTATTCAGAACATCAGCGCATTACCCGTTCAGTTTTTCGAATCCGTAGAGTATCGACGTATTGCCGAACTGGGCGCCGATCTTGCCGACCTGATCGGTGAAGGCGCATACGTCAGCAGGGGCGATCATCGCAAGGATATTTTCAGTTTTAAAGAAGCGGTGACCTGGCTGATGGAAGAAGCCCGCAAGGGGCAGGCGATACAGCGATACAAAGGTCTCGGTGAAATGAACCCGGATCAGCTGTGGGATACGACAATCAACCCGGAAACCCGGCGCCTGATGCAGGTGCGTATCGAAGATGGCGTTGCCGCGGACGAGATTTTTACCACGCTGATGGGAGATCAGGTCGAGCCGCGGCGGCAGTTTATCGAAGGAAATGCACTGACGGTATCCAATCTGGATGTCTGAGCCCGGATATTCGAGAAAGGCGATCTGGTTGAAGAACGGAAGTTAGGTTTCTATGAGTTATTATCATGTACTGAACAAGGCTCATGGCGGTGCAGCCATGTTGCTCCTTTCGCTGGCCATCATTTCCGTATTGAT
>JAJRXW010000018.1 GCA_024276095.1 Gammaproteobacteria bacterium | reverse complement strand
GCCAGGTTACGCAAGGCCGGGTTCGTGACACGGGATGCCCGTGAGGTCGAGCGCAAGAAAGTGGGTCTGCGCAAAGCACGCAGAGCCACCCAGTACTCCAAGCGATAATCGGGGCCCGCCGGTTTCACCCGGGGCCAAGTGGGGGATCGTCTAGCGGTAGGACTGCGGACTCTGACTCCGCCAACCCAGGTTCGAATCCTGGTCCCCCAGCCATATAGCAGAAAGCCCGCGTTAGCGGGCTTTCTGCTATATGGCTGGGGGACCATATGGATGAGAACCTCGTTCGACAAAATCACCGCAGGTGATTTTGGACGGCGAAGCGCAGCGCAGCCGCCCCGCAGGGGCGAGGGCCGACATGGCCCTCGTCAATCCTGGTCCCCCGGGCTCTCGGGCGGCAGGGTGACCATTGGGCGACGAGGTTCGACAAAATCACCGATCCCGCCGCGTTACTCCGTTCTCATCCGCCATCAGGATGACATCCGCCGGCCTGCCCGCAAACAGGCCCACAGTGACAACTCCGGCAATCTGATTGAACCGGGACTCCATTTCTACCGGGTTGCTGATGGTCAGATTGTAGATATCCAGAACGTGATTGCCGTTGTCGGTGACAAAATCCTTGCGCCAGACGGGCTGGCCCCGGGCCCGGACGAACTGCCTGGCTACATAAGATTGCGCCATCGGAATGACCTCTACAGGCAACGGGAACTTTCCGAGTACCCCGACCCATTTCGAGTCGTCAATAATACAGACAAATTTCCGCGCGCTGGCTGCCAGCACCTTTTCTCTTGTCAGAGCACCGCCACCGCCTTTGATCAGGTGAAAATGCTTGTTCGCCTCATCTGCTCCATCGACATACAGATCGATATCGCCGACTTCTGACAGCGCGGATACCTCGAAATCGAGGGCGCGCAGTCGATCCTCGGTAGCCTGGGAGCTGGCAACCAGCGAATTGATCCTGTTGCGGATCTGCGGCAGTGCGTCAATAAAGAAATTGACCGTAGATCCGGTACCGACCCCGAGGTCAACGCCCGGCTCGACGAAATCCAGTGCAGCTTCGGCTGCCTGGCGCTTTTTGTCTGCTTGATGCATCTGGGGTCTCCGACGGGCGTTGGGCGTGGTTTGAACGAAAGAATTATACCCCGCGGATAGAAAAGTGCCCGCTCAAGGGCGGGCACTTCTCAGAGCGTGCGGCTACCTGTAGTCAGGGCCGCTGCGGGAGCACTACCGTCTCCGGCGTGACGCTTTCTTCTTGGCCTTCTTTTTCACTTTACGCTTGGCTTTTTTCTTAGCCTTTTTCTTGGCCTTCTTTTTCACTTTGCGCTTGGCTTTCTTCTTGGCCTTTTTCTTGGCCTTCTTTTTCACTTTGCGCTTGGCTTTCTTCTTGGCCTTTTTCTTGGCCTTCTTTTTCACTTTACGCTTGGCTTTCTTCTTGGCCTTTTTCTTGGCCTTCTTTTTTACCTTACGCTTGGTTTTTTTCTTGGCTTTCTTTTTCGCCTTTTTCTTGGCTACTTTTTTCCTGGTAGCAGATTTCTTCCTGGTTACCTTTTTCTTCTTGGTAACCTTACGTTTGCTCGCAACTTTTTTCTTGCGAGATACCTTCTTCTTTGAAGCAGTCTTCTTAGCCATTGCAGTCTCCGTGTCAGGATAAACGCCGTGAGTATACCCAAGCGGCTTAAAAAAACCAGCAACAACAGTGATTCAGTTATCAGTTTGAGAATTGCGCAACATTGGCAAAATCGCCGGATTTTTCGGGCTCAGCTTTAAATCGGAAAGGTTTTCCATGTTCTGGCCGAAGGCGTGACCGTGCAGGAGTACGCAGGTTTTGGTGTTTGCGGCCATTGTTGGCGATGGCGTATCAGTCAAACACGTGACTGCTTGTTGCTGTCAGGATTTTTTGCATGGGAACGTCAAAAGCGTTGGGCTGTAAGCGATTCACCAACTGGAAGTCGTAGGCAAGACCGATCAGGCAAGGGCGTTTCCAGTGTGACCGCGTCAGTAAAAAATGAAAAGTTCTGTCGTAAAAACCGCCGCCCATACCGACACGATGACCACAGTGATCGAACGCGACCAGTGGTGCCAGGACGACATCCAGGTGCCGGCCAGCTGTGAGATCGGCATCTGAACACGCAGGTTCCGGAATTCCGAATCTATTGCTGGTCAAGGAGGTTTCCGGTGAATATTGCGCAAAATTCAGTTCCTTGCCTGACACAACAGGCAAGAAAATTTCACGGCCCCGGGACCACGCCTGATTGATAAAATGTTCGCACGACACTTCTCCATTGACGGCAAAATAGCAGGCGATTTTGCGTGCGCGCATCAAATTACGCGTACGCCAAAGTCGGTTTGCAATCAGGACAGACGTCGCTTCAATCTGCTGGGATGACAGGCTTGATCGAATGGCTTTGTTTTTTTTGCGGATGAACTGCAGCTCGTTGCGCTTGTGTTTCGGATTCACGTCAGTCAGATCCGCAGCTCATGGTGAAACGCTTATGAAAGGCGTCAGAAAAGATTCCTCCCGCCTGTGCCGTTGAAGACCGTTGCTCTCGAACCAGAGCAATAGGTGGGATCAACCGTGACAGGGCAGGCTTCCCGCTATTCGCGGTCTTGCACAAAGCTGTCGACAGATTTCGATCCCTGGTTAGTATATTTAGGGTCGAAAGATCTTCGATCTGCATCGAACACCGCAGGAGGAACCCGGCCCCCATTATAGACCCAATCGGGATGAGGAAAATGGGATCTGGCGCAGATTTGGGGCAGATGGGGGGTGGGGATACGGGTGGATGGAGGGTTCTTTGGGGATCGCGGGTTGGGTGGTTCTGGGTTTTGTATGGCGCTGGGGGGCAGTTTGCGTTGCGGTGAGTAGGGGGGTTCTTTGGGGATCGCGGGTTGGGTGGTTCTGGGTTTTGTATGGCACTAAAGATCAATCCGCACTGAACTGTGCGGTGCTGACAGGACCGCGGGCGGATTGGGTTAAAAATCCAGCTGCTGGCCTGCTTGCAATGCGCCTTCGACGCGGGAACGCATGGTCTGCAGACGGGCCTTGGCCTCTGTTTCCAGCATTTCTCCGCCATGGCGCGATTTGATCAGTTCGTTGGCCATGTTCAACGCTGCCATCACGGCGATCCGGTCGAGACCGACGACTTTGCCGCTGTCCCGGATTTCCCGCATCTGGGCGTTCAGCATTTCAGCAGAATCCAGCAGGTCCATGCGCTCTTCCGCGGGGCAGGACACCTGGTATTCCTTTTCCAGAATCTTGATGTTCACGTGGGCGTACATCTCGGTCATGAACCATGCTCCATAGCTTTAAGGCGCCCGACCATGGCTTCCACGCGGGCCCGAACCTGTTCGTTTTTCTGCAGCATCGTGGCACGGTCTGCAATCAGCGTGTCCTGACGCTGTTTTAAGGACCTGTTTTCGTCTTTCAGCTGAGTGGTGACGGCTACCAGTTCGTCGATACGCCGCTCAAGGCGACTGAGTTCCTGGCTGAAGGTTTTTTCCAGATCGTCTGACATAGCCTACAATATAGTGTCAGTGCGCCGTCAGGGTCAAATGGGCAGCACAGAATCGGGGTGATAGGATAGGCCGCCTGCGCCGGGGAAGGGGGATTCCGGGCGTCCATGCATCCCGGCGAGGTTACCTGTATCACTTTCAACACACATTATGGACGATACGAATTCATCGGATTTTGATGCGGTCAGCGGGGCACTGAGAGAAATCGGCTCCATGGAGGAGGCCGCAGAAGTACACGGGACCTTGTGCGGGCTTGCCTGTGTGCACGGTACGGACGCGCAATCATCCTGGCTGGCAGGGATTCGCGCCGATGCGCCGACCGGATCCGAAGCCGCCATTCCCGTTCTCGAGGATCTCGCCCGAACCACGATCACCTCACTCGAGGCCGGCGATATGAGCTTCTCGCTGCTGTTGCCGGATGACGATGAGACCCTGGAATCCCGGACGGAAAGCCTGAGCTACTGGTGTCAGGGGTTTATGCACGGACTCGGGATAGCGCGTTCGGAGGACGGCAACAGCGACGAACCCGTGTTCGATAACGCCATCACCCAGGAGATTATCCGCGATTTCAGCGAGATTACGCGTGCCGCCTTCAGCGATGAAGAAACCGAAGCAGAGGGCGATGCTGCGTACATCGAAATCGTCGAATACGTCCGGGTCAGTGCGCAGCTGGTGTACGAGGAACTGTATCCGATCAGAAACAAATCAACGGGCGGCGTTCACTGATGAATCCGAAAGAATTTTCCCGGCGGCGCCGGCAACTCATGAGGATGATGGGCCGGGGGAGCATTGCCATCCTGCCGGCATCCAGGGTCAAGATTCGCAGCCGCGATGTGGCCTATGCCTACCGGCAGGACAGCGATTTTTATTACCTCACGGGATTTACCGAGCCGGATGCCGTTGCGGTCCTGGTGCCGGGACGATCGAATGGCGAGTACCTGTTGTTTTGCCGCGAGCGTGACAAGCTCCGGGAAACCTGGGATGGCTACCGGGCGGGGCCCAAGCGGGCGATTTCTGAACATGGCGCCGACGATGCCTTCCCCATTGCCGATATCAACGACATTCTGCCGGGTATCATCGAGCAGTGCGACCGTATCTACTACACGATGGGCATTTATCCTGATTTCGATCAACAGCTCATCGGCTGGGTGACGGCCCTGCGTAACAAAGGCGGCAACAGCGGTCACCGGCCGGATGAATTTATCGCCCTGGACCATCCCTTGCACGATTTCCGGCTCTATAAGAGTCGTGCTGAAACGGCTGCCATGAGGCGGGCGGCGAAAATTACGGCCAGGGCGCACAAGCGGGCGATGAGCATCTGCCGGCCCGGTCTGTTCGAGTACGAGATCGAAGCGGAGTTTCTCCATGAATATCGACGTAACGGCGTTTGCGCTTCCTATCCGTCGATCGTGGGATCCGGGGCCAACAGTTGTGTCCTGCACTACACGGATAACAGCCGGCAGATGCAGGACGGAGATCTCCTGCTGGTGGATGCCGGTTGTGAGTATGACTACTATGCGGCCGATGTGACCCGAACCTATCCTGTCAACGGGCGGTTCACCGAGCCACAACGTGCGATCTACGAGGTGGTGCTGGAAGCTCACCAGGCCGCGATGGCCTGTATCCGGCCGGGCGGGCTGTGGAATGACCCGCACGATGCGGCGGTCAGGGTCGTCACGCGGGGGCTGAAACGGCTGGGCCTGTTGAAAGGTCCGCTGCAAAAACTGATTCGCAGTGAAGCCAGCAAGCGATTTTTCATGCATCGTACCGGCCATTGGCTGGGTATGGACGTTCACGATGTAGGAGACTACAAGATAGCGGACCAGTGGCGGGTTCTGGAACCGGGCATGGTCATGACAGTAGAGCCGGGTATCTACATCGCGCCCGGCATGCGTGGCGTTCCCAGGCGATGGCAGGGGATCGGCGTCAGAATCGAAGACGATGTCCTGGTCACGCGCGATGGCCACGATGTACTGACAAAGGATTTGCCCCGTGACCCCGATACGATCGAGGCTTTGGTGGGGTCGGCGCTGTAAAGCAATTGCACGGTTAAGGAGACGGCAGAGCCTGTTCACAGGCAAATGCCGGTTTGGGATATGGGAAAAAAGACAAGTTTGTTCAGTCGTCACGTCGACAGCGGCGCGAAAATGGTGGATTTCGGCGGCTGGGACATGCCGCTGCATTACGGGTCGCAAATCGACGAGCATCATGCGGTCCGGAGCAGGGCGGGCATGTTTGACGTCTCCCATATGACTGTCGTGGATATTGCCGGGGCGGCCAGCCGGACCTACCTGCGCCGGCTGCTGGCCAATGACATCGATAAACTGACCAGCCCCGGAAAAGGCCTGTACAGCTGCATGCTGAACGAGTCGGGCGGGGTCGTGGACGATCTGATTGCCTACCGCCGGAGCCGGGGTAGTGTTGCGGCGCAAACCGCCGGTGAGGCGCCCGGACCTTACCGGCTGGTTGTCAACGCGGCGACCGGCGAGCGGGACCTCGCCTGGATGAAAAAAGTGGCGGGTGACAGCGCTGTCGAGATTACCTGCCGGGAAGAGCTTGTCATGCTGGCCGTACAGGGGCCGGCTGCCCGGGAAATTACCGCGCCGCTCATTACCGACGACCTGCGCGATGCGGCGCTGGCACTGCAGCCTTTTTGCAGTGTGGAAAATACCGATGTGTTCGTGGCAAGAACAGGATATACCGGTGAAGACGGCTGGGAGCTGATCATGGAAAATCAGGCTGGCCGGAAGCTGTGGGACGATGCCCTGGCGGCAGGCATCGTGCCCTGCGGGCTGGGTGCCCGCGATACGCTGCGTCTTGAAGCCGGGCTGAATCTGTATGGCCAGGACATGGACGCGGAAACATCGCCGCTGGTGTCCGGGCTGGCCTGGACGGTATCGTTCGATGATGAGAGCAGGGATTTTGTCGGCCGCGAGGCGCTGCTCGAGCAGCGGGCGAAGGGGCTGGATGAGAAACTCGTGGGACTCGTGCTGGAGGATCGGGGTATCATGCGTCATGGTCAAAAAGTGAATACCGAGGCCGGTCCGGGTGTCGTGACCAGTGGCGGTTTTTCGCCGACTATGAAACGATCTATCGCGCTGGCCAGAGTGCCGTTTGCAGCGGATGACCAGTGTTACGTACAGATTCGGAACTCATCCTGTCGTGCCACTATTGTCAGGCCGCCCTTTGTCCGGGGTGGCAGGATATTGGTGGGGTCGTAAACTGTCAGGCCGCGCTTTATCCGGGTTGGCAGGATATTGAGGAGTTGAAAACAATGAGTGATATACCAGGAAACCTGAGATTTTCGGTGAATCATGAATGGGTTCGGGAAGAAGACGATGGCTCAATCATCGTTGGAATAACAGACCATGCGCAGCAGGCGCTGGGAGAACTTGTATTCGTGGAGTTGCCCGAGGCAGGACAGGTGGTTACCGAAGGGGATGCTTTGGCTGTCGTCGAGTCCGTCAAGGCAGCTTCCGATGTGTATGCGCCGATCGATGGCGAAGTGACGGATGCCAATGCTGCATTGGCAGATACACCGGAGTTGATCAATTCCAGCCCTTACGAGGACGGCTGGATCGCCAGACTGCAGCCGGGCGACCCGACGCAAATGGAGCAGCTGATGGACGCCGAGGCCTACGAACTGATGCTGGCAGAATCGGGGGCCTGACGGGCCGCCCGTCGATTCACGCAAACAGAATGATCTGATGCCTTTTATACCGCACACAGAAGAAGACGTGGCTGCGATGCTGGAACTCATCGGTGTAAAAACTACTGATGAGCTTTTCCAGGAAATTCCGGCCAACCTGCGCATCGCCGGGCCGGACGGCATACCGGCCGGCCTGACTGAAGCAGAAGTATCGCAGCTGGCCCAACAGCGCGCCGCCGGCGATGGCGACGTGGTGTCGTTTATCGGTGCCGGAGCTTACGAGCACTATATTCCGGCCGCCGTATGGGATCTGGCCACCCGCGGCGAATTCTACAGTGCGTACACGCCTTACCAGGCAGAGGCCAGCCAGGGCACCCTGCAGCTCATCTATGAATACCAGTCGATGATGACCAGCCTGACCGGCCTGGATGTGTCCAATGCGTCTTTGTATGACGGTGCCAGCGCCTACGCAGAGGCTTGCCTGATGGCGGTACGCGCCAATCGCAAGTCCGGTTCACGGCGCATACTGACAACCGGCGCGATGCACCCGGTTTATCGTGCCGTTGCCAATACCATTTTATCGAACCAGGGTATCGAGCTGGTGGACCTGCCGGTTGCCGGGGGCGTGACCGACCTTGGGGCACTGGCCGCGATGGACGGTGAGGATTTTGCCGCAGTCTCGGTTCAGCAGCCGGGGTTTCTCGGTACGCTCGAGGCGGTCGACGATATTACCGATCGGGCCCATGCCGCCGGTCGTCTCGTTATTGCCGTGTGCAATCCGCTGTTGCTGGCAGCATTGAAGCCTCCCGGCAGCTGGGGGGAATCGGGTGCCGACATTGCCTGTGGCGAAGGTCAGCCGCTGGGTATACCGCTGTCGTCCGGCGGGCCGTACTTCGGTTACATGACCTGCAGCAAGTCCCTGGTACGGCAGATGCCGGGCCGTATCGTCGGGCGGACAGTGGATGTCGAGGATCGGCCGGGCTTTACGCTGACCCTGCAGGCCCGTGAGCAGCATATTCGTCGTTCCAAGGCTACGTCGAACATCTGCACCAACCAGGGCCTGATGGTGACGGCGGCCACGATATACATGTCCTTGCTCGGCAGCGAGGGGTTGCGCAGAATCGCTGCCCGGTGCCATGCGAATACCCGGCAGCTGGTCACACTGTTGTCCGGGATCGATGGTGTATCGCTGTTGTACGACTCGTATTTTCACGAGGCCGTGATTTGCCTGGACCGGCCGGTAGCGCCGGTGCTTGAGGCGCTGTCGAGGCGCGGTATTCTCGGCGGCTACGATTTATCGGAGCACTATCCGGAACTGGGTAACGCCCTGCTCGTATGTGCGACAGAAGCGCGATCGGCACAGGAAATCGCGGCCTATGGGGCCTGTATGCAGGAAGTACTTGCAAAGACACAGGTCGCCTGAGGGTTGGGAAGCCGATGAAAGAGCCTTTGATTTTCGAATATTCCCGGCCCGGCCGCCGCGCTCCGTCCCATGCTCCGGGTGCCATGGCGAGCCTCGATGATTTGCCCGCAGAAGTACTGCGCGCCGATCCTCCGGTTCTGCCGGAAGTTTCCGAGCTGCAGGTAGTCCGGCATTTCACCCGCCTGTCGCAGCAGAATTTTTCGATTGACACGCACTTTTATCCGCTGGGTTCGTGCACGATGAAATACAACCCGCGGGTGTGCAACCGGGTGGCGATGATGCCGGCCTTCGCCAACCGGCACCCGTACGGGCCGGAAGAGCATGGCCAGGGGTTTCTGCACTGCATGTTCGAGTTGCAGGAGATGCTCAAGGCAGTAACGGGTATGGCGGAAGTTTCCCTGACACCGATGGCTGGCGCCCAGGGAGAATTTGCCGGTGTCGCAATGATCCGGGCCTATCATCTGGCCAACGGGGATACCCAACGCCGGCAAATTATCGTTCCCGATGCCGCTCACGGAACGAATCCTGCCACGGCAACCATGTGCGGTTGCGAAGTCGTGGAGATTCCCACCAGGGCAGACGGCGATGTCGATCTCGAAGCGCTGCGTAGTGTGCTGGGGCCCCAGACCGCAGGGATCATGCTGACCAATCCCTCGACGGTGGGGGTGTTCGAGCGCAATATTGAAACCATCGCCGCGCTGGTACATGAGGCGGGCGGACTGCTCTATTACGATGGCGCGAATCTCAACGCCATTCTCGGGCGGGCCCTGCCGGGCGATATGGGTTTCGATGTTATTCATATCAATCTGCACAAGACGTTTTCCACTCCGCACGGCGGCGGTGGTCCCGGGTCGGGCGTGGTCGGCGTCAGTCAGCGGCTGCAGCCTTACGCGCCTGTGCCTGTCGTAGGCCGTAAAAACGATCAGTACGTCTGGCTGACGGAGAAAGAGCGCCCGCAGACCATCGGGCGGTTGTCGGCATTCATGGGCAATGCAGGGATATTACTGCGGGCCTGGGTGTATATGCGCATGCTCGGTGCGGAGGGCATGCTGCGCGTGTCGGAGTATGCGACGCTGAATGCCAACTACCTGATGGCCCGGCTGATGCAGGCAGGGTTTCAGGCGGCTTATCCGGAACGCCGGGCCAGCCACGAATTCATTATTTCGCTGAAGGATATCGTGCGGCAAACAGGCGTGAACACCATGGACTTTGCCAAGGCCCTGCTTGACCGTGGTTTTCATGCGCCGACTACCTATTTTCCCACGCTGGTCCCCGAATGCCTGCTGATCGAGCCGACTGAAACCGAAACCAGGCAGGAGCTGGATGCCTTTGTCGATGCGATGATCGAAATTCGCGATCTTGCATTGAGCGACCCGCAGGAAGTCAAACGCGCGCCATTGTCCACGCCCGTGCGCAGGCTCGATGACGTCCGGGCTGCACGGCAGCTGGATCTGGCCTGGTCGGAAAATCGGTAATCGGCCAGGTTCCCCGTCACTCATTCGCATTCAACAGTTCAACCAAAGGAAAGACGACGTGTCAGCACTCATCTGCGGTTCCATTGCCTATGACAACATCATGGTGTTCAGTGGCCGGTTCAAGGACCAGATTCTGCCCGACCAGATTCATATTCTGAACGTGGCTTTCCTCGTTCCCGAGCTGCGCAGGGAGTTCGGGGGGTGCGCCGGCAATATTGCCTATAATCTTCGCCTGCTCGGCGGGGACCCGGTGATCATGGCGACAGTGGGCAGCGATTTCGGACCCTACCGTCGCTGGATGAAGCAAAACGGTATCGATGACCGGCTGATTACCGAAGTTGAGGATACGCTGACAGCGCAGGCTTATATCACCACTGATCTGGACGATAACCAGATCACAGCATTTCATCCCGGCGCGATGGATCATTCGCAGCTGAATACCGTGCCGGCAGATGACGGTATCACCATCGGGATGGTTTCACCGGATGGCCGGCAGGGCATGCTCGATCATGCATGCCAACTGGAAGAAGCAGGCATTCCTTTCGTGTTCGATCCCGGCCAGGGGCTGCCGATGTTCGGCGGCGATGAGCTTTGCCGGTTTATTGAACAGGCTTCGTGGGTTGCGGTCAACGATTATGAAGGGCAGATGCTGGAAGAACGAACCGGTCTGGACAAACAGGCCATCGCCGCCCGGGTCGACGCGCTGATTGTCACCCGGGGCGGGGCGGGGTCGGTGATCTATACCGGTGGTGAGCAGCTGGAAATTCCGGCGGCAAAAGCCCGGCAGCTCCGGGATCCGACCGGTTGTGGCGATGCTTACCGGGCGGGACTGTTATACGGCCTGATGCGGCAGATGCCGTGGCAGGATACCGGTCGCCTTGCGTCACTGCTCGGGGCCAGGAAAATCGAATGCAAGGGGACCCAGAACCACAGGTTTGACCGGGATACGCTCATGACAGATTTTGAAACGGCCTACGGCTATGCGATTGAACTTTAGCAGGTATCCCGGACGGCTGACTGCCGGACTGGCAAAGATCGGTGTTTGCCTGGTCCTGGTCAGTGGCCAGGTTTACGCACAGAACGGTGAGGCTACCGCATGGAGCCGCACACTGGAGCGTATCGCGACCGGCGTTGTCTCTATCAAGGTAGACAGTACCCGGGCATTCGATACCGAGTGGAATGCATCCAGCCAGGCGACGGGATTCGTTGTGGATGCCGAACGGGGCCTGATTCTGACCAATCGGCACGTGGTTACACCGGGCCCGGTCCGCGCCGAGGCGCTGTTCGTCAACCAGGAGGAAGTGGAATTGACCGCGGTCTACCGTGACCCGGTGCATGATTTCGGCTTTTTCCGCTATGACCCGGAGAAGCTGAAGTATATACAGCCCACCGAACTCAAACTGGTTCCGGAAGCCGTGCACGTCGGTCGGGAGATTCGTGTTGTCGGCAACGATGCAGGGGAGCAGCTTTCCATTCTGTCCGGCACCATCGCCCGTTTGCGGCGCAAGGCACCGGATTACGGGCGCGGCCGCTACAACGATTTCAATACTTTCTACATGCAGGCGGCCTCGGGAACATCGGGTGGCTCATCCGGCTCTCCGGTCATCGATATCGACGGGCAGGTGATCGGGCTCAATGCCGGGGGCAGTGCCCAGGCCGCGTCCAGCTTTTTTCTGCCCCTGGACCGGGTGAAAAGCGCACTGATCCACCTGCAGCAAGGGCAAACCGTGATCCGCGGTACCCTCGCCACCGTGTTTGTACACCGGGCATTCGATGAGCTGCGGCGGCTGGGATTACGTGAACAGACCGAAGCGGCAGTTCGGAACAGGGACAACGATCAAACCGGCATGCTGGTGGTCGACCAGACGATTCCGGACAGTCCCGCTGCCGGCCTGTTACAGGTCGCCGATATCCTAGTCGAGGTCAATGGTGAGCCTGTAACGGGTTTCGTGCCGTTGGAAGCGGTGCTCGATGAGCATGTCGGCGAGACGGTCTCCCTGACAATCGAACGCAATGGCGAAAGCCTGGAGTTCGAGCTTCCGGTGACGGACCTGAGCGACATCACGCCTGATGAGTACCTGGAGTTCGGAGAGGCGGTAGTCAACGATCTGTCGTACCAGCAGGCGCGTCATGCCAACAGGAGCCTGACCGGAGTCTATGTGGCAAAGCCCGGGTTTGTGCTGGGATCGGCCGGCATTCCCCGCGGCAGCGTCATTGTCGGCGTTGGCGATCATGATATCGGCAATCTGGATGATCTGGAGAAGGCCCTCGCGGAACTCGCTGACCGGCAACGCGTTTCGATCCGGTTTTTTTCTTTCGATGATCTTTCGACCAGCAAATTCCGTGTCATTCGAATGGACCGGCGCTGGTTTCCGGCGGCACGGTGTGTACGGGACGACCGGACCGGCATCTGGCCCTGTCGGGATTTGTCTGCCGGCCCACCGGCAAAGCCGGTCAAGGCGGGCTCAACAAGTTTCATCCGGCAGTCCGATGCACGCGTCCGCAAGGTCGCGCGTTCGCTGGTACTGGTCAACTACGATATGCCCTATGCCATCTCCGGCGTTTCGGATCGCCACTACTATGGCACCGGACTCATCATAGATGCCGAACGCGGTTACGTGGTGGTGGATCGCAATACGGTTCCCGAGGCGATGGGCGACGTGCGGCTCACCTTCGCCGGGTCGCTGGAGATTCCCGGCCGGGTCGTATACATACATCCGATCCATAACCTGGCGCTGGTCGCATACGATCCGATGCTGATTGGCGATACGCCCGTCAGCTCAGCCCGGCTCGGCACCAGGACGCCCGAAGCCGGTGAGAAACTCTGGGTGATCGGCTTGCGGGGCGACAGCAAGCTTGTGCACCGTGTCACTGAAGTGGCATCGGTTGAGCCGGTGTCCTTTCCGTTGTCCCGTACCATGCGCTTTCGCGATACCAACCTGGAAACACTGGATCTCGTTAACGGGCCGGAGGATATCGACGGTGTTCTGGTGGATCGCCGCGGTCATGTGGCTGCCCTGTGGTCGAGTTTCAATTTCCAGACCGGAGCCGAGTCCCGGCAGCTGAACAAGGGTGTTCCGGCAGAGATGGTGCAGGAACTGCTGGAACTGGCCAGAGACAATAAACCACTGTATTCACTGGAAGTGGAATGGCGGCAAATGCCTCTGGCAAGTGCGAGAAAACTCGGTTTGCCGGATCACTGGGTGGAATTGCTCGAATCCCACGACAAGGAGCGCCGCCAGATTCTTGCCGTGGCCCGTACCATGCCGGGAACTGCTGCAGGTCGCGAATTGTTGCCCGGTGACCTGTTGCTGAGTATCGAAGGCAGGCCGGTCACCCGGTTTCGGGAAATGGAGCGCGCCATACAGCGTGATGTCGTGACACTGGAGATATTGCGCGATGGCGCGGTTCGGAATATTCCTCTGGACACAGTGGAACTGGACGGCCGCGGCGTTCGCCGGGCAGTGATGTGGGCCGGTGCGCTGTTGCAGGCTCCCTATCGCGATCTGGCCATGCAGCGGGGTATCGAGCCCCATGGCGTCTATGTGCCTTACTTCAGCTACGGTTCGCCGGCTTCGCGCTTCGGCCTGTTTGCCGGGCGCCGTATCGTCAAGGTCGACGGAGTCGTCGTTGCAGATCTCGATCAGTTTCTGGAGCTGGTTGCAGGCAAGGGGGACGGAGAGTCGGTGCGTCTGACCACAGTCGCCACCAACAAAACCGTTGACGTGATTACGCTGAAGCTGGATGAGACCTACTGGCCGGCATATGAGATCGTTTTCAAAGACAACGATTGGCGACGCATCCTGATCAATTGAATATCGCCGGACACAAGGCATAATGAGCAACACAGCAGAGGGAATCAAGCATGGATACACTAAGAGAAAAAATAGGTAACGAGCGCCGCCGGCTTCGCAAGGTGCGCCAGGCGTTATCGGCCGCGCTGGAGAATACATCCGGCGGGAGCGAGGAGTTCGTTCCTTTTTATATCGCTATCGCCAACTATTTCGAGGCATCGATGGGCAGGTTGCACGCCCAGGATGTGAAGATGGGTGAAATGCTCAAGGAAAAGCTGGGCGATTCCGATCCCAGGGTTCAGGAGGCGTTGAAAGAGCTGGATGACAGGCTCAGCGGCAACCAGGAGCACCTGAATAATTTTCTGCAGAGCCGCCAGGAGCTGGAGTCCAGCGGTGCCGGAGGCCTGGAGAATTTCGAAAAGGTCAGTCGCGCATATACCGACTATATTACTTCCAATATGGGGCACCATGGCGCCACGACAGAACTGGCGGGGGCCAACTTCAGCCAGGATGACTGGGTTTACATGGCTGGGATCACGGATGCGGACATGGAGCGCGAGCAAGCCCTGTTCGATGCGGTGTTCAAAACCAGGCCGGCCGGCCTGGAAGTTCCCGAAGACTAGCTGCCGTTTCGCCGGTTGCCCTGTCAGGGGCGCGTGCCTGCCGGCGATCTGAGCGGCAGGCGTTACTTCCCGGTCACCCGGCCGGTTTGTTCGCCGCGTGCAGGAAGGTGACGCCGTTGGTGTCGGTTGCCTTCACGCGAGAGGCCTTGTAACGGGCGACCCATTTGCAAAAACCTTCAGCCGGCATCGGTCGGCTGATCAGGTATCCCTGTGCACGTTCACATCCCTGTGCCGTAAGCCAGTCCAGGGCATCCTGCGTTTCTATGCCTTCGGCCAGCACTTCGAGACCGAGACTGTGACCCAGTTCGATGGCAGCATGTACGATGGCGGCATCGGCGCGGTTGTCCGGCAACTCCATGACAAACGACCGGTCGATCTTGAGTTCATCTACCGGCAGATTTTTGATCTGGGCCAATGATGAGTAGCCTGTTCCGAAATCGTCGATTGACACCTTGATGCCCATTTCCCGCAGGCATTCCAGTACCAGGTTGGCGTGCGCGAAATCGCGGACCAGCGCTTCCTCGGTGATTTCCAGCACCAGCTTGCGCGGATCGAGATCGTGGTCCCTGAGGACTTCCAGGATAAGACAGGGCAGGTTCCGGTCCAGCAGGTCACGTCCGGAAAGATTGACCGAAACCGGCAGGTCCACACCTTCCTCCTGCCACAGGCGGCATTCCCGTATTGCTGCGGTGAGCGCCCAATGTGTAATCAGGGAGATATTGCCTGATTTCTCGGCGATGGGGATGAATTCGTCGGGCGGCAGAAACCCGAGTGCAGGATGGTCCCAGCGCACCAGGGCTTCTGCGCCGCAGACTGCACCGATGCCGAGATGAATTTTCGGCTGCAGAAACAGTTTCAGTTCGTCGTTGTGCACCGCGCGGCGCAGGTCGCCAAGAATGGCAAGCTGGCGAAGGTGGCAGGCTTCCTTTCCTTCCTCGTAGACATGTATCCCTTCCTGCGCCTGCTTGGCATCGTTTTTGGCCACGGCCGCGCGCAGCAGCAGCTGGTCGGGATCGTCGCCATGATCGGGAAATACGCTGATGCCGATGCTGGCATCGAGGCAGATACTGACATCCCGTACCGCCAGCCCTCCTTCCATCCCGCGCAGCAATTCGCTGGCAGTGGCCTGTGCTGCTTCAACATCCGTGTGTTGCATGACGATCAGGAATTCGTCAGCTTCCAGCCTGGCGAGGGTATGCAGCGAATCCAGGCCGGCCCGCAGCCGTTCTGCCGCCTGGCACAGCAGGGCGTCGCCGAACTCATGGCCCAGTGAGGAACCGATTTCGTCGAAGCTGTCCAGATCGACGAGCATGACACTCACGGGTTCCTGCGTGTTTTTGACGTTCTTGATGACTTCGGCCAGGCGCTGCATGCCGAGAATACGGTTGGGCAGACCGGTGAGAGCGTCGAATCTGGCCTGGTAGGTGATATGTTCCTCGCGTTCGGCAATGGTCTGCTGCATGGCATTGAAGGCACTGGCAAGCTCGGCCAGTTCACCGCTGCCGCCGCTTTTTATCGGTGCGCCGTAGTCACCCGAACTGATTCTCCGCGCGGCATCGGTCAGTTTTTGCAGCGGCTTGGTGACTGTTTTCGACAGCAGCAGTGCGCCGCCCAGAGCGATAATCAGTGTAAATACACCCAGGGAAATCACAATCGTGCGCAGCAGGCGATAGGGTGCCATCGCGTCGAACAGCGACTTGTGCATCAAAACCCGGACGTTGTCGGATGCCGCCATGTACGGGATGCTCAGTGCCAGAGACTGGGCCCCGGCAATCGTCAGCGGAAATGACCTGCCGGATTTGATGGAAGAAACCGGAATGGCCGGTTCATTGACGATGCTTTTCATTTTTTCCACGGAACTGCCCAGTACCGTCAACGCTTCGGGACCCTGCATCACCAGCGTGACGTCCAGCCCGGTATAGCTTCGCATGGCGCTTGCCAGTTCATCGCCGATCAGAAAGCCCATTGAGATCCAGGCCGGCTGGCTCGCAGTTTTACCAAAGGGTTTGACCGGAACGGTGAGCATCTCCCAGGCGGCGTCATCGGATGTGATCGTGGAGCGAACCAGGCCGTCGCCTTCGGCGCGTTTAATCAGCTCGGCCAGTCCCGGCAGCTCCGGGGCGATGGTGTTGGTCGTTGCGATGACCCGGCCGGAGGCGTCGATTGCCAGGGCCCGGTCGGCCCTGACGCGCTTGCCGTGTATTGCCAGCACCTCACTGATCAGTTGTGAATCGCCCGCTGCAATGGCTTCTGTCAGCCGGGGGTCGGCAGCTGCCGCACGCATGAAGTTGCGCAGCCGATCGGCGCGCACGCCCGTCAGCCGGTCAAACAGGGCTGCACCGGCGGTGAGATCGGCTTCCGCCTGCATGGAGGCTTCCCGGTTCGCCGTCAGCAGCACCGTACCGATCGTGCCGGCCTGCGTCAGCACCACAAGCACACCTGCGATCGCCAGAATCTTGAAGCGTAAACTCTGTATATCTCGACCGGTGTCTGCCCTGACTGGAAAAGCCCGCTAACACCCTATAAGCAAACGGGAAATAGTTAAGTGCGATGGATCACAGACCGGCACACTGATGGCCCGGGCGGCGGCGGCGAGCGACGAGAATATTATGTCAAGTCGCGACGGCGGAAGACCAGGATGGCAAGCCCCGCCGCCATGACGGCCAGGGGCAGCAGGGCAAGGCGATTCAACGCCTGCCAGCCGACCATGCTGATCAGGAATCCGGCCAGCAGCGATGCGGTGGCCATGACGCCGAACATGCTGAACTCGTTCAGGGCCTGGACCTTGAAGCGCTCCGCCGGGCGGTAGGTTCGGGTGAGCAGCGTGGTGCTGGAAATGAACAGCAGGTTCCATCCGAGTCCCAGCGCAACGAGTCCTCCCCAGTAGTGAACCAGGCCGTTGCCTGATTGTGCAAAGACGATGCACAGGCCTTCGATCACAAGGCCCGCTGCCATCATGCGCCTGATACCCAGTCGCGCAACAAGCCAGCCGCTGACCAGGGACGGCAGGTACATTGCCAGCATATGGCTTTGAATGACTGTGGCCGTGGCTTCGACCGAGTATCCATCCAGTACGTGCATGCTCAGCGGTGTCGCGGTCATGATCATTGACATGACTGCGTAGGCACCCGCCGCCGTGATGATGGCAACAGTGAATTCAGGCTGGCGCGCCAGGAGTTTCAGCGGTCGTTGCGGACCGGCTTCCTCTGCCGGTCCGGTGAATTTTTCCCGATAGGCCAGCAGGCAAATAACGCCCAGGACGTAAATGATCGCCACCACCAGGAACGAACCGGCATATTCGGTGTCCAGCCACGCCCGGGCGCGCACTGCCAGCAACGGGGCGGTGACGGCGCCGGCGAGTGTACCGACCATGACCGTACCAATAGCCTTGCTGACCCGCTCGGCCGGCACACTTTCAGCGGCTGCAAACCGGTATTGAGCGATGAATGCAAGGTTTGTGCCCATCATGAAATTGGACAGGCAGAACCCGACGAAGCTGCCGCCGGTAACCGACCACACGGCCAGTACGGAACCTGCCCCTGCAAACAGGCAGCCACCGATGAATCCTGCCCGGCGGCCGGCGCGCTGCATGAACAGTGCCGCCGGTATGGTGGCGGCGGCAACACCAAGAACTCCGAAGGTGACCGGAAGGGTGGCCATGCCTGTATCCGGCGCCAGCTCGGCACCGATAATTCCTGCCAGCACGACCATGGTCAGCTGGCCGAACGACCCCAGGAACTGAGCAATAGTCAGAACAATTACGTTGCGCATACTGATAATTCTTTTGCGTTCGCCCGGTCGCGCAGCGACAATAGCAGGCTTGTGCGTCCCGCTACCACAATATCTATGAACAAGTTATTGATCGCCGCATACGAGCGTTACGTCCTCGGGCATCCTGTCATTTCGCTTGCCGTGGTGGCGCTTGTGGTGCTTTTTTTCGCCTGGAATGCGCCGGGATTCAAGCTGGATGCATCCGCAGATACGCTGCTGCTCGAGAACGATCAGGACCTGCGCTACTACCGGGGAACCCGTGCGCGATACGGTTCCGATGATTATCTTCTGATTACCTACACCGCCGCCGGGGATCTTTTTGCCCCTGATACGCTGAATACCCTTCACGTACTCAGAGATGAGCTGCGCAGTTTGCCGAGTGTCGAATCCGTCACCACCATTCTCGATGTGCCGTTGATCAGCAGTCCGCCGATTACGCTTCGGGAGCTGCAGGAGGAAGTGCCCAACCTGCTCAGTGACAGAACCGATATCGCCCTGGCACGTGTGGAGCTGACGGACAGCCCGCTCTACCGGGATCTGCTCATGAGCAGAGACGGGCGTACCACCGTACTCCTGTTGACATTCAGGGTGGATCCGCAATACCAGGCCCTGGTATCGCGGCGTGCCCAGCTTCGGGAGCAGGATCTTTTTTCGAGCCTTTCCGACGCCGAAGCGATGGAGCTGGCAGGACTGGGCGAGCAGATCCGGGATCTGCGCGTCATTCGTACCGCCAGGCAGCAGGCAGATATCGCCGAGATTCGTACCATACTGGATCAGTATCGTTCGTCAGCGGTCATTCACCTGGGTGGCTTGCCGCTGATCGTCTCTGACATGGTTTCCTACATCAAACACGATGTCACCGTGTTTGGTGCCGGCATTGTGATTTTCCTTATCCTGCTGCTTGCTGCAATTGTCGGCCGGCCACGATGGGTGGTTCTGCCACTGCTGTGTTGTACGCTTTCCGTGGTAGTGATGATGGGCGCGCTGGGTATCGTCGACTGGCCGGTGACCGTGGTATCGGCCAACTTTGTTGCCTTGTTGCTGATTTTCAGTCTTTCCATTACCGTTCATCTGGTCGTTCGCTACCGGGAGCTGCATGCCCTTAATCCCGGCGAGGATCAGTTCTGGCTGGTGAGTCACACGGTACGGGACAAATTGCGCCCCTGCCTGTACACCACCGCTACGACCATGGTCGGTTTCGGTTCCTTGCTGGTGAGCGGAATTCGCCCGGTGATCGATTTCGGCTGGATGATGGTGGTTGGCATGCTGGTTATATTCGTGCTGGCGTTTACGTTGCTGCCGCTTGGCCTGATGCTGTTGCCCACGGGACTGCCGCAGGAGCGGCGTGACTATACGGGCAGGATCACCGGTTATTTCGCGCAGATCATTAATCGTTTCGGGAAACCGACCGGGGTATTTTTTCTGGCCATGGGCCTGCTCAGTGTCTGGGGGATTACCAGGCTGACCGTTGAGAACCGGTTCATCGATTACTTCAAGGAATCGACCGAGATTTACCAGGGGATGATCACCATCGACGAAAAGCTCGGTGGTACCACGCCGTTCGATGTGATCCTGGATGCAGACCCCGAGTTTCTTGCCGCCCGTGCCGCAGAGGCCCGGGCTGCCGCGGCGCCGGCCGATGCCGAATTCGATACCGGTCCCGACAGTGAGTTCGATGAGGAATTCGGGGATGAGTTTGCAGATGAGCCGGGTGCCGAGAGTGATCTTGGCTCGACCAGCTACTGGTACAACACCTATCGTCTCGGGATTGTCCATCAGGTGCATGAATACCTGGAAAGCCTGCCGGAGACGGGCAAGGTGTTGTCCATGTCCACGACCCTGCAGACCCTCCAGGTACTGAACAACAACGAAAAGCCGGGGACATTTTTCCTTTCCCTGTTGTATCAGCGGCTGCCGGAGGACATCAAGAAGGTGATGTTTTCGCCTTACATGTCCGAAGACGGCAACCAGGTGCGGTTTTCCGTGCGAATTTTCGAATCCGATCTGAGTCTCCGCCGCGCTGAACTGTTGCAGAAAATTCGCCAACATCTGGTAACGGACATGGGCATCGCGGATGAAAGAATTCATCTTACCGGCATGCTGGTGCTCTACAACAACGTTCTGCAAAGCCTGTTTCGATCCCAGATTCTGACCATTGGCGTGGTATTTCTCGCCATCATGCTGATGTTCGTAACCTTGTTCCGGTCGGTCAGGATCGCTTTTATTGCCATTGTTCCCAGCATGCTGGCGGCCGGTTCGGTGCTTGGCATGATGGGTATTCTGTCCATTCCGCTGGATGTCATGACCATCACCATTGCCGCGATCAGTATCGGCATCGGTGTCGATCATTCGATTCACTATGTCCACCGGTTTCAGGAGGAATTCCCCAAGGACCGCAGCTATATTGCCGCCATCGAGCGTTGTCACAAGAGCATCGGCCGCGCGATCTACTACACATCGATTATCATTATTGCCGGTTTCTCGATGTTATCGCTTTCCAGTTTTATTCCGACCATCTATTTTGGACTGTTCACCGGCTTTTCGATGCTGGTTGCTCTCGTTGCCAACCTGACGCTGTTGCCGCTGTTGCTGCGATGGCTGCGCCCGCTCTAGTTTGAGGTGCCGAATGTCCGGCCTTGGCTGCCGGTGCCCCTTTGCCGGGATCGCTTGCGGACGGTTGCCCTTTCCGGCGGATGGCTCCCTGCGGTCCGCTTTATTCCGCCTGCAAGAGCAACCGCCCGCAAGCGATCCCGGCAAAGGGGCACCGGCAGCCAAGGCCTCCGTCCGCCGGACAGGATAACCGGCCCGTATCCTCTGGATTTGCCGCCGCTTGTACTGATGTGCAGATCATCCTGGTTGCGCTATCGTTCCGGTACCCCGTCAACTCTCGGACGAATCAGCATCGGCCAATAGACCCACGCAAACAGCATGAACGCCGCGATCCACCCAAAAGCTGCAATATCCAGCAGCAGCAGGCCATCCGCACCGGTCAGCGGTCCAAACACCCGCGTCACCACCGCCAGGCCGAATACCAGGTAGCACAGCACGGTCAGACGCGCGGCGTGCAGTGCTCTGCCCGTATGTGCCAGGCCCACCCGCGTGCCAACTGCCACGATCATTCCCCCGACGCCACCCATGGTAAGTGCATGCAGGGCGAAAGTTCGCGGCAGGCCCGTTCCGAACGCACTGAGTCCCAGCAGTGCGTAGCCGAGCACGATCCAGAGGTAGGCCACATGCAGTATGGCCAGCAACGGTTCGCGGAGTGTCGACAATGTTTTCCAGCGCGCCAGGCGCAGGCCGTGGACAGCCGCCGCGGCCAGCGCCACGCTGCCTGCCACGAGTGTTCCCGGCCAAAAGCTGTCGGCAATACCGGCTGCGGCGGTGATCGGCAGGGCCAGATGCTCGATGGCGGCGGTTTGCCTGGGGAGGTCGGTCGCACCCTGTGTTCGCAGCCAGTTGCCGGTAAAAGCCGGAATAATTCGACCGCCGATCAGTGTAATCAGGACCAGTATCAGGTGCAGCATCAGGTACAGTGGAACACGCTCCATTCCCGTGAACAGGCCGGCAAGCCCCAGGTGATACATCAGGTTCACAACAGCGATTAGTCCCAGCAGCGCCACAATCTGGTAGTTTCGTTTGCTGGCGCCGCCGAAAATTTCGCGACCTGCCAGTATCGTCAGCAAAACCGGGAAGGCCATATCGAGCAAAGCGACTGCGCCTGGCGGCCACAACCCGGACAATCCCATGGCCAGCCGGCCCAATAGCCAGGCAACAACCAGTGTGCCCAGCAGGGGCCCCTGTACCGGTCGGCGGCCTGTCCAGGTGGCTACTGCCGTCAGCACGAAACCGGCGATTGCCGCGGTTGCAAAGCCCAGCAGCATTTCGTGAGCGTGCCATGATGTGATGTCGGCAGGTGGCGTCCACCATGTAATGCCGTGCATCGCCGTGATCCAGGCGATGATTGCCAATACACCAAACAGTGTGCCAAGCAGAAAAAACGGCCTGAATGCGAAATTCAGGAGGGTCCAGTATTTAGCAGTCATTAATTATCTGTCCGAATATGATGGAAAGGGACAATCGAACCGGCGACCGGCTGGAGGATGGGGTGATGCAGATCTCTGGCTGTCAGCGAAGTTTCCAGCTTTTGCTCCAGCCAGCCGACCAGAGGCTGCCATCGGGCCAGGTCCTTGGTGACCCTGGAAGGCCGCATTTCATGGATAGACAAGCCTTCGTCTGCCGAATGTACATAGTTCTGACTGTCTCTGAGTATGCCGACCACCGGGATCGCCAGGCAGTCCAGGAATGACATGAGCTTTTTGTACGCCAGCGTGTTTTCCCTGACCCGGTTGGCGATGACCCCCAGGCGCCCCATGCGGCGACTGACCTTGGCCGTCAGGAGCAGGTCCGCGACCAGTCGCGAGACAGCATGCACATCGATGTTTGATGGCAGTACCGGTACCAGGATCGCATGGGCCCCGCGCGTGAAATCCACCAGCTGCTGGGCCGGAATGGCCGCAGGGGTGTCGATGACCAGGTAGCGGATGTCCTGCGGTACACGCAGCTGCCAGCTTCGCGTTGCGCCTGTGCTGGTCGCGTAGGCCACGATGCCGTGAATGCCCGGAAAGTTTTCGGGGCGCCTGGCCAGCCAGCGGGTTGCCGACCCCTGTGGATCGCAGTCCATCAGCGCAACCCGGCGTTTACCGGCTGCCAGGTAACCCGCCAGGTTGATGGCCAGCGTGGTTTTTCCCGATCCGCCCTTGGGGTTCAGAACCACGATTTTCCGCAGTTTGCGGTGGCCTGGAACGTTCAACACGATCTGCTTGTCCTGCCGGCAGAAATTCCGTTGATGTGGTGTGCTCTTGAAAATGTGATCATAAGAACTTATGAGTTCCAATACTTCACCCGAGCAACCCGGAGAACCCACGCCGGTGGGGCGATCATTCGGTCCGCTCCGGGCGCTGCTGTCGTTCATTCGCCCTTATTCCGGCACGCTGGTCATCGCGTTGCTGACGCTGATTGTAGCATCCGGCGCGTTGCTGGCGCTGCCGATCGCCGTGCGCTACGTCATAGATGTCGGCTTGGCCGGTCAGGACGGTGCGACCATCGACCGGTATTTCCTGTGGCTGCTGGGTGCCACGGTGCTGTTCGGTACTTTTTCTTCGCTGCGTTTTTTCTTTGTCAGCTGGCTGGGTGAGCGGGTCGTCGCGGATATTCGCAATGCGGTTTTCAGGCATATCCTGCGTATGGACCCGGCTTTTTTTGAAGTCACTCAAACCGGAGAAGTGCTGTCCAGGCTGACCACCGACACCACGCTGATCCAGTCGATCTCGGGGGTCGGCATCTCGATTGCCCTGCGATCGTCGCTGCAACTGGCCGGCGGGCTGGTGATGCTGACGATTACCAGCCCCAGGCTGACCGGAATGATCATTGTGCTGGTGCCGCTGGTGATTGTTCCGATCATGCTGATCGGTCGCCGTGTCCGGGCACTGTCGAGGACCAGCCAGGACCGGATTGCGGATACCAGCGGGATGGCGGGAGAAGCACTGAATGCCATACAGATCGTCCAGGCTTTCACATCGGAACAACAGCAGGCGCAGCGTTTTGCTGCGGCCGTCAAAGCCTCGTTCGTTGCTTCGGTGCGGCGCATCCGGGTCCGGGCACTGATGACGGCAGCCGCTATTCTGCTGCTGTTTACCGCGCTGATCGTGGTACTGAGATTCGGTGCCCACGAAGTCCTCGCCGGCGACATGACCGCAGGTCAGTTGGGCCAGTTCGTTCTGTACGCGATGTTTGTTGCGACAGCTGCGGCTTCGCTGAGTGAAATGTGGGGTGAGGTACAACGCGCCGCCGGTGCTGCCGAGCGTCTCATGGAGCTGCTGAATGCGAAGCCGGCGATCGTGGCCGCCGGCGACCCGGTAGAAATGCCTGAGCCGGGCGTCGGCTCGATCCGGTTCGAGCAGGTGCACTTTTGCTATCCTTCGCGACCGAACGAAGCGGCGCTGTACGATTTCAGTCTCGATATTTCACCGGGTGAAACCATCGCGATTGTCGGTCCGTCGGGTGCCGGGAAATCGACGACTTTCCAGTTGTTGCTGCGTTTCTATGACCCGGCATCCGGACGTATCAGGATCGATGGCGTGGATATTGCCACCGCCCGTCCGCAGGATGTCCGGCGGCGGATCGGACTGGTGCCGCAGGAGACCGTTATTTTCGGTGCCACTGCCCGTGAAAATATCCGTTTCGGGAATCCCGCGGCCAGCGATGCGCAGATCGAAGCCGCGGCGAAAACTGCTGCTGCGGATGATTTTATCAGGCGGCTTCCGGAGGGTTATGAGACTTTTCTGGGCGAACGGGGCATGCGCCTGTCGGGTGGTCAGAAACAGCGCATGGCCCTGGCGCGGGCCATCCTCAAGGATCCTCCTATCCTGCTGCTCGATGAGGCGACCAGCTCCCTGGATGCCGAGAGCGAGCGTGCCGTACAGGAAGCCCTGGAAGTGCTGATGAAAAGTCGTACCACCATCATTATTGCGCATCGCCTGGCGACGGTTCTCAAGGCGGATCGCATCGTTGTCATGGATCATGGCCGGATTGTCGATATCGGCCGGCATGAGGAAATCGCCCGGCGTAATCCCCTGTACGCCCGTCTTGCGGAACTGCAGTTTGGCGAAGGCTATGAGGAGATTCAGCGCAGGGACACGGGGTAGTACGGCGGTGGCTCCACTTGCGGGCTGTCCTTGCTGATCGCTATGATCGGCCCGGAATGTCGTCGATGGGGGGGAGACCATGGTCGAAAAAAACACGCATGGCGCCGCCGCGGTGCCTTTTGTTGCACCCTGTCGCAAGCTTGCACCACTGGCGCCTCTGGGCTGGCTGCGCCTGGGCTGGCAGGACATGCGCCGGGCCTGGCGGGAGAGTATTACCTACGGCATATTGATGATGCTGATCAGCTGGCTGATCAGCCTGCTGGCCTACCGCCTGGGGAACTACGGGCTGCTGCTGGGGGTACTTTCCGGATTTGTTTTTCTCGGTCCTGTTCTGGCGATCGGGCTTTACTCGATCAGCGCGGCCCTGGAGCGGCAGCAACAAACTTCCCTGTCGCGTACGTTGCGGGCAGGAAAGCGGCACCTGGGCAACGTGATGGTGTTTGCGCTGATCCTGCTCGTTCTGTTTCTTGTCTGGGCCCGGGCGGCTTCCATGGTGCATATATTTTTCCCCATGGAGTCATCGCCGGACTGGCGCAACATTGCCGTTTTTCTCGCCATCGGTTCGGCGGTCGGCAGCGTGTTTGCTGCAGTGACGTTCATGATCAGCGCTTTTTCCCTGCCGATGATCGTGCATCGGGATGTCGATGCGGTCACTGCCGTGGTCACAAGCATCAATGCGGTATTGCGGAACAAACCGGCCATGCTGGTCTGGATCATGTTGATTGTGCTGGCGGTATTTCTCGGGTTTGCTACCGGCATGCTGGGTTTCATACTGACCCTTCCGGTAATCGGGTTTGCTACCTGGCATGGCTATCTCGAGACCATTGATGCCAGCGGTTTTCCCCGTCACAGGGAGGGTGTGACGTCAACGGCCCGGCCCGCCGGGCAGGATAGCGCGGGCGACGACTAGGCCTGGGTAGAAATGAACGCGCCGCGCGAGCGCTGAAAATGCAATGTCAGAAACTCAACGCCGACCAGCCATTTGGGCCGCGTTTCATCGATGTCCCGCTCACAATAGACGACTTTTGCTACCGAACTGCCAAGATGACTGTCTATTTTCAGGAGCTGGTTTTTGGTTACGGCGATGTCGGTCGCAAACTTCATTCCGTTCAGCGAGATATCCATAAGCCGTCCGGTATCCGGGGTCGATTGCGGCCAGCGACTGAGAAACCGTATCGATTTGTCGCTGGGAATTCGCTCTATCGCCCGTTTCCAGTCCGCATCGGGATGCCCGTGCTCATGCCGGGTATCGGTCGATACCCGAAACAACGGCGCTTCGCAATCCCTGCAGGTACTGTCGGGCCCGATTTGATGGCGTCCGTGCAATGCCTTGCAGAACGGGCAGATATCTTCTGCAGTAAATACGCCGGTGGCGTACAGGCTGATTTCCGCAGCGGCTTCGACCTGGTCCCGGGCTTTGTCAGGCGCCTGGTTTCTGATTGTCTCGCGGTCTCTGTCGGCCTGGTACTCGAGTTTACGGTCGTACTCGGACCGCTTTTCCGGGTCCGACAGAGTGGCATAGGCCCGGTTGATCAGGATCGCTTCCTCGTGATTTCCGCCCAGGTCGGGATGCTTTTTCAGTGCCTGCATCAGGGTTTTGTAGCTCGAGCGAATAATTTCGATCGGCGCATCGGGCAGGACGTGCAGGACGTTATAGTAGGTTTTCTGCTGATCTGTTTTCATACCCTCTTTATCGTACTATGCAGCACCGATC
>JAJRXW010000212.1 GCA_024276095.1 Gammaproteobacteria bacterium | reverse complement strand
GTAAAAATCAGGTTGCCGCCCCAGTCCGGCACCCAGTCCTTGGTAAACTGAAGCACGCAGGCGCATCTTCTGTCGTCATCCTGAAAATACTGCAGGTCATCGTGATTCTTCAGGAAGTGCCCGGGCGCATACCAGGTCGCCATCGCCTCGGATTTTCTGATTTCATCGTTACTTGTAATGTATCGAATAAAATCCAGGAAGTGCTCGGAATTCAGAAATTCGGTCAGGGTGTGCAAAAGAAGCCCGGGATCCCTTTGGGAAAGATAGGCGTCGATCATCGGATAACGATTAAAAAAGAACTGGTAGTCGTCGGTTGCCTCACGGAAGATGTTTTACCGTAACTGATGCTGCTTCTCCGGCGACAGCCTGGCCAGCTCGGGAATCGGTACCGATTTATCGACCCCGTCCTCCCTGAATGCCACCTCCCACGGCACGGTTGTGCTCAGGCACTCGAATATGGCTTCCGCAACCGGCTGCTGCAGCACATCGTCAACCACTGCCCAGGTATGTTCCGAAAAGGTATCCCGGATCCGGTCCCAGTCCAGGGCCGGGTTCAGCAGGTTTTCTACCAGGCCAGGCATCGCTGCAGCTGTCTCCTCGCATTAATGAAATATCGGCTCCAAGGCTGTTAAAGTACCGGACATGATGTGCTTCCTCAAGGAATATCGGATGCACGCGGCAACAGCAGCCGGATTCCTGCTGGCCACGCTGCTGCTGACAGCCTGCGCATCGGGCCCTGCGCCGATCCAGCTGTCGGACCTCACGCCAAACGCATTGCTGCGCGCCGAGCCCCTCACGGGACCTGACAACCCGGCACCGCTGGACGACATCGATCTGCTGCATCTGAATCCGGAAATGCGTGCTTTCCTGGAAACCAACGTCTATTCACGGATCAATCGCATGAAGCTGGATGAGTTGCTGGCGGCGATCATCTCCAACGGAACCTTCGGACTGGAGTTCGACGACATCACTCGCACTGCGGAGGAGACTTTCAACCGAAGGCTGGGCAATTGCCTTTCGTTCACCAGCATGTTCGTTGCCATGGCGCGGCAGGTCGGACTCAATGCCAGCTATCAGGAAGTCGATGTCCCGCCGGAGTGGACCAGCGAGGGAGGGGTTTTCGTGCTGAGCCGGCACGTCAACGTGCGGGTCGATCTGGGCAGGCACGGCACCCAGGTGGTGGATTTCAATATCGAAAACTTCCGGGCCAGCTATGATCGGAAAGTGGTATCGGACCGCCGTGCCAGTGCGCATTACTACAACAATGTCGGTGTCGAGCGCATGCAGGCAGGACAAATCATCGCAGCGGTCCGCTTTTTCCGCAAGGCAATAGACCGGGATTACGAGTTCGCCCCGACATGGAACAACCTCGGCACGCTGTATTCACAGTCAGGGCATCCGGTGTACGCCGAAGCGGCCTATCTGCAGGCCCTGGAAGCCAACCCGCGGGAATTTGTCGCCATGAGCAACCTGGTCAGGCTGTATGAACAGCAGGGCCGGCCCGAGCAGGCTGCCCGGTACCGTCGCCAGGCCATGCTCTACCGTGTGCGCAACCCCTACTACCGGTATCAGCTCGCACGCGAAGCATTCTTCGCCAGGGATTTCGATACCGCCATCGATCATCTCGAATACGCCATCGACAAAAAAGAAAATGAGGATACTTTTTACTTCCTGATGGGCCTGAGCTATCTGCAAAAAGGCGATGAATCGACCGCTCGGCAATGGCTGGAAAAAGCAGAACAGGTTGCCGAAGACGATGAGGTGCAACGCAAATATCACAGCAAGCTTGAGATGCTGCTTTCGGCGCAAAAATAATGCTCAAAAAGCGCTTTCCGGCCCGCCTCTGGCTCTCCCCGACCATATCCGCGGCGGCTTTGGGGCAGCCTGGCCACGCTGTGGCAAACACCCTCAACCCCCTGCCATTATGGCGTATCGGACTTGCCACACGGTGGCCGGCACGGTAGGGTAACTGGGCTAACAAAAGGCTAAATCCGCCGTAGACGGGACAGGCACAGTTTTAGATCATTCACTCGCAGTTTAGCGAAAGAATTATTGGCGAGGAACTTGTGTGGCAAAGGCAGTACGACTGTCTTTGCCTGGTTGCGCAAAGTATCCGGCCGTTACAGGGAATATTCTGGAGGATAGTTGTATGCGGAAGCTAAGTGCATTCATCGGAATGCTGGTCGTGAGCAGTGTAATCGTGTCGGCGCATGCCGCTTCGACTGTAACGAATGTTATTGGCGCTCAGGGCAGAACCGAGCAAACCTGCCTCAGCGTCTTTCCATTGTTTTTTCCGCAGGATTGTACGGTCAGCGGCTGGGCGGATCTGGGCCTGGCCTTTGCAGATACCCAGCAGGGGCCGTTGAGCAGTGGTGGCTTTTATGCAGCTGGAACTGCCCCTGACCCCAGGCTGAACTGCACGCTGGTCCCCGGCGATCCCGGCGCTACACCTCCTACATCCGACAGCTGGACCGGCTGCGACGGTGAAACACCCGGTGACGGCAAAGCCAACCTGGCGATCACCGGCACCGTGACAGTCGACGATAACGGCAGAGCCGGGACAGGCACCGATGACATCATCTCGTTCGTCCTGACAATCGAAGGCGGCCAAAGAAATACCAGCACCAGCGTTGGTGAAATGAGTGAGAGCTGGACCAGCATCGAGCACACGCTGCCCGCGTATGCGGTGGATTCCGCAACGCCGAACGGCTCGGGCGGTTTCGACTATGTCATCGGCTCTGCCGGCATGATGTTCGACATCTGCACATCGGCCGCAGACGCGCCGGTTCCAGGTGCCGAAGGATGTTTCGGCGAAAGCGAGTTTGGCAGCAACCTCTCCGGCGATCCGCTGGTCGACGTGAACGTCTGGACACGCCAGGGGGGCGGGCCGGACTGGACTCCTGCCTCACCTTTGCCCAGCAACGTCAACTATGGCCTGGCTGGCGTGAATAATAACGTCGGGGGCATTACGACTGCCGTTGTACAGGACTACGTCTGTATCAATACGCCGGACCTGCCGCCTCCGAACGTGCCCGATCCGGACTGTGCGCCGGATACCCCTGACCCGATCACCGGAGAGAGCGGCTTTACCATCGCCTACGGCAACGGCGGCGCGCACTGGGACAACCTGGTGATGACCATTTCCACCGATGGCTCCGGCAACGTGATTTCCGCGAAAGGCTTCTACGTCTACATGTATGACATCATCCTTGGCGGGTTTAACTCGTGGGTGGGTGGCAGTTTCTCCTTGGCCACGGCCAATGCGGTACCCGTAGCGGTGCCTGACCCGACCAATGCGGCATCGGTCAACGTCACCACTTCTGTCGATGTGCTGGCCAACGATACCGATCTTGGCGACCAGCCGCTGATGGTGAATATCGTCACCCCTCCGGCCTTTGGCACCGCGGTCGTGACCGATTCGGGCGGTGGTACACCGGCCAGTATTCGTGTCGATTACACCTATACGGATACCGGCGTCAATGCGACCGACTCGTTTACCTATGAGATCGTCGATGCCACACCGGATACCTCCAATACGGCCACCGTCACCATGCAGATTGCCAACCTGACGCCGACGGCCGTCGATGACGGCGCAAGCACCGACCAGGGCGTGGATGCGAATATCAATGTCCTTCTCAATGACACGCAGGGCGACACGCCGATTCAAGGTGTGACCGTACCGGGTCCGGTGACCAATGGTTCAGTCGTGGTCGAGGCGGATAACAGCATCACCTATTCGCCGCCGAACCTGCTGTTTATCGGCACCGGCAGTTTCGACTACGTGCTGACAGACTTCAACGGCGACACCAGCACCGCTACGGTAACCGTGAACGTCGTAGCAGCCAACGTTCCCAGCGCCAGCGACGATACCGCCGCCACGGATACGGGCACCAATGTAAGCATTGACGTGCTTGCCAACGATGCCGGGCTCGCCGATACCCCATTGACGGTGACGGTATCCACTCCTGCCGCCAACGGAACGGCAACGCCCGTAGGCTCACCCGGCTTACCCACCGCTATCAGCATTACCTACGCACCTGACCCCGGGTTTGCCGGCACCGATACCTTCGTCTACACGATCCTCGACAACAGCGGCGATTCGGATTCTGCGACAGTGACCGTCACCGTCAATGATTTGCCCGTAGCCGTCGATGATGCCGCCGGTACAGATGTCGGCAATGCGGTAAATGTCGCCGTGCTGGCGAATGACAGCGGTTTGAGCGATACGCCGATCACCGTGACCATCCTGACCGCGCCGGCCAACGGCACCACAGTGGTGGAAACGGACAACAGCGTCACCTATACACCGGATGCCGGGTTCGCCGGCAGCGACAGCTTCGTCTACACGGTGACCGATACCGATGGCGACAGTGATACTGCGACGGCAACTGTCACAGTCAACGATCTTCCGGTAGCGGTAGCGGACGCCGGAACGGCCAGCACCGGAGGTTCCGTGACTGTCGCGGTTCTGGCAAACGATTCAGGTCTCAGCGATGCGCCACTGACGGTGACTACCACGACCGCATCGAACGGTTCGATAGTGGTCAACGGCTCACCGGGAGCCGCTGCCAACATCAGCGTGACCTACCCAAACTCCGGTGCGCCGGGTGTCGATACGTTTTCCTACACCGTGACCGATGCGGACGGTGACAGCGACTCTGCCACTGTCGCCATCGCGGTATCGGATCCCAACATCCCGATGCCTGTCGATGACACCGCGGAGACCAACCAGAATACCGCGGTAACCATCAACGTGCTCGCCAATGACGCCGGCCTCGACGATGTGCCGATTACCGTGGCCGAGGAAACCGCACCGGGTAACGGCACGATCACGATCAACGGCTCACCGGGCAACCCCGCCAATATCAACGTGACCTATACGCCGGCTTCGGGTTTCTCCGGTACCGACAGCTTCGTCTATCGCGTCACCGATGACACCGGCGATACGGCCACGGCTACCGTCACCATTACAGTGATCAAGGACGAAATCGTCATCACCATCCCCAGCGGCGGCAGTGCTTTCGGCCCATGGGGTCTGGCGCTGTTGCTGATCGTTGCGGTGCCGGTATTGCGCCGCAGATGGACAGACCGGTCCGGGAACGGCCGTTTTCGCTAGCAGTTCATGCCGGCTGAACAGCCGGCCCTGCCTGCTGACAAGGATCAAACCTTGAGCGATACCGAAAACCCTGCCCCCGGGCAGGGTTTTCTTTTGCCCGCTTCCATGACCCCTGCTCCGTGGGTGGTACGGTATTCAGCCCTCATCCCGGCAGGTGGCAGGGTGCTGGACCTCGCCTGCGGTAACGGCCGCCACAGCCTTTACCTGGCTCGGCAGGGGTTCACGGTGGTTGCCGTCGATATCGACATCACGGCAGTCAGCCGGCTCGATCCGGACTGCCGCCCGGAGATAGTACAGGCGGACCTTGAGTCAGGCTCCTGGCCGTTTCCGGCCGAAACTTTTGCCGGAATCATCGTCACGAACTATCTTTACCGCCCGCATTTTCCACATCTGGCAAATGCCCTTGGTGACGGCGGCATCCTGATCGTTGAAACATTCGCGCAGGGTAATGAACGTTTCGGCAAGCCCTCGAATCCGGATTACCTGCTCAAGCCCGGGGAATTGCTCGAGGCATTCAGCCCGTCACTCACGGTCATTGCCTACCAGCATGGTATCGACAGTGACCCGCGGCCCGCGGTGCGGCAACGTCTGTGTGCCGCTAAACATACAGGCAGGGGTTCACCTGTATGCCTCCCGGTGGGCTAGTGCCGGTTTACCCGACGATCGAACCGTTTTCAGGCAAGAAACGGTGACAGATCAGGCAGCGAAGAATAGGCATCCTCATTGTCGGGTCCGTCGTCCGGAGACTTTTTCGCCGGCCCCGCCGCCTGTTTATCCGCTGTCGCCACGGCCTTGATCTGCTCTGCCAGCGGTTTTGGCACGCCCAGGTGATAGCCCTGCGCCCAGGTAACCTCCGAGGCGTGCAGCAGTTTCAGGGTATCGTCATCCTGAACATACTCGGCAACGGTTTCCAGTCCCATCGCCTGGGCGACGCTTGAAATAGCCGCCACCACCGATTGAGAAACAACATTGGTGGGTAAATCGAAAACAAAGCTGCCGTCGATTTTCAGCGTGTCTACCGGAAACTGTTTCAGGTAGGCGAACGAACTCAGACCGGTACCGAAATCGTCCAGCGACAACCGGCAGCCCTTTTTCTTCAGCTCGTTCATGAACTGCTCGGCGCGATGCAGATTGGCAACGGCTACAGATTCAGTCAGCTCGAAACACAGGGTTTCAGGGGGCATGCTGAACATCTCGACACGATCCAGAACGAACTCGAGGAAACGATCGCTGCCCAGGCTTTGCCCGGACAGGTTGATGGCAAAGTGTACCGAATGGTCGTGGATAATCTTCCGGTGGGCTTCCAGTGTGGCAAGCGTTTCAGCAATAACCCAGCGGTCCAGGTCCTCCATGAGCTGGTAGCGTTCCGCCGACGAGAAAAAAGCGGCGGGCGGAACATACTCGCCATCGTTGTTGAGCAAGCGCACCAGGACTTCGTAGTACTGGCGGTTGTTCTTTTTGTCCACACCCACAATAGGCTGGGCAAAAGTCGCCAGCCGGCCGTTTTCGATGGCACTGCGAACCTCGCCGACCATCTGAATATCGTCGAGCCGGCGCACGATGCTGGCATCGGCATCCCGGTATACTTCGACACGGCCCCGGCCCCGGTCCTT
>JAJRXW010000017.1 GCA_024276095.1 Gammaproteobacteria bacterium | reverse complement strand
TGCCCACCGGGCTCTGCCGCATCGGACTCCGCAAACGGCTCGGCAGCATCGGCCGGCGGTGCATCTGCATCCTCCGCCATACCTGCAGTCTTTTGCTCCTCCAGCCGGGCAAGCTGATCCTGCAGATTCCTCAATTCGTTGTCGCGCAAATCCAGAAGCCGGCGGCTTTTTTCCAGCTCGGTCTCGAGATCTTCGACTCGCTCGGTCAGCAATTCAGTTTCGGCGGCAGCGCCAGTCGCCGTACCTGCGGTGCCGGTTGGCGAGGGTAATGCGCCGTCTCCCTCATCGTCAGGAGGCACCAGTCGCAACTGCGGCGCTTCGCGGCTGCTGCGGCCCGACCAGGACTCGTTCTGCTGGCGCACCTCGCTCATGGCCTCACGCCGGTTCAGTGCCAGCACCTCATCCGCATCCGGAACCCGCAATATCGCCCCTGCCTTGAGCCGATTGATGTTGCCGAAAAATGCCTCCGGGTTTGCCCGGTAGATCGCCAGCATCATCTGGTTCATATCCACTGAAGGATCCCGGCGCAGGCGCCCGGCAATACCCCATAAGGTATCGCTGCGCTGAACCCGGATCTCGGACTCGTCGGCAACCGGAGCGGCAGGCGAAGATGCAGCCGGCGGGGCCACTGCTGAAGACGGCGCGGGTGCGGGCGGGGCCGACCTCGGTGCTGGCCTCGGTGCCGGCGTGGCAGGCCGGGACGGCGCTGCAGGCGCAGCCTGCCGGGGAGCGGAAACGGGTTGTTCAACGGCATTGGCGCTGAAAACAGGCGGGTCCAGCAACACCGTATACTCGCGCAATATTCGGCCCTGCGGCCATTTCACATCGAGTAACAGTGTCACAAAAGGCTCGATGACGGGTTGTCTGGACGAGATTTCTATCGATCCGTTCGCTGTCACGGAAAACTCGAAGTCGGTAATAAAGAGAGGCCGACCCAGCCCGTAGCGATCAAAGGTCTCCTGCGATGCCAGCATCACCTGGATCTGGTTGAGATCCTCCGGAGCATCTGCAGAAATCGGAATCTCGGCACGAAACGGCTGACCGAGAGCCGATTTCAGGTCGATATCACCAAGCCCCAGTGCGATAGCGCACAGGGGCAACAACCCCGCCAAAAATGAAAACGCGGCAGCAAGAATTCGTGCCATTATTTATCCCCGGGTTAACGGTTCCCAAGCCGTATGTGGCCGTGAATCAAACGTATACACACAATAAGTTCACAAACCACACGAGAAATCGCTGCTAACTATAGCCTATAAATAATCGCGCACCAATATTTCAGCAATTTGTATGCTGTTGAGCGCTGCGCCCTTGCGCACATTATCGGCCGTTATCCACAAGTTAATGCCGTAATCATGAGAAATATCTTCACGAATCCTGCCGACAAACACCGGATCCTGTGTGGCAGCCTCTGTCACCGCGGTAGGATATCCACCCACCCTGCATTCATCCTGAAGGACAACGCCGGGCGCTGCTTTCATCAGTTCGCGCACTTCCGACGCCGAGATCTTGTCCCGGGTCTCTATATGAACGACTTCCGAGTGACCGAAAAATACCGGGATCCTGACCGCGGTCGCATTCACCAGAATGGAGTCATCGCCCAGGATCTTGCGGGTTTCCCAGACCATTTTCATCTCTTCACGGGTATAGCCGTTGTCCTGAAAACTGTCGATCTGTGGCACCGCATTAAAGGCAATCGGCTTGATATCGCCATCGCGTTCGGCGGGCCTGCCGCTGAGCATCTCCGTGGTTTCACGCGCGAGGGTTTCGACCATACCCCGCCCGGCACCGGAAACCGCCTGATAAGTCGCGACATTGATGCGGGCAATGCCCACCGCGTCATGAATCGGCTTTAGAGCAACGACCATCTGGATGGTCGAGCAATTGGGATTGGCAATAATATTACGACGGCTGTAGCCCGCCAGCGCCTCGGGGTTTACCTCGGGCACGATCAGCGGAATATCGTCGTCGTAGCGAAACTGCGAAGTATTGTCGATCACCACACAACCCGCGGCCGCAGCCCGGGGCGCATGGACAGCAGATACGGCGGCCCCCGGGGAAAACAGCGCCAGGTCAACGCCCGAGAAATCGAATTCCGCCAGATCCTCGACCGATACCCAGTGACCGCCCCACTCCAGGCGTTTGCCCAGCGAGCGCTCACTGGCGACGACATGTAATGTATCGACAGGAAAATTGCGCTGCCCGAGAATCTCGACCATGGCTTCTCCAACCAGGCCGGTCGCCCCGACCACCGCGATATTAAACCTCTCTTTCATACCACCGGGGTCTCCGAGGTCACATCCGCATGCTGTGCCCGGTGCCGCAGGTAATGATCCATCAAAACGATGGCCACCATTGCCTCGGCGATCGGTGTCGCCCGCAGACCAACGCAGGGATCGTGTCTTCCTGTTGTCATTATGTCTGTTTTATTTCCTTTAATATCAATAGTTTCTGCAGGTAATCTAATGCTGGATGTAGGCTTAAGTGCTATCCCGACCAGCAGATCCTGGCCCGAGGAAATACCGCCCAGCATGCCGCCCGAGGCATTCTTCCGGAAACCCTCCGGGGTAATTTCATCCCGGTGCTCAGTGCCTTTTTGCATTACCGAGCCAAACCCGGACCCGATCTCGATGCCCTTGACCGCATTGATACTCATCAGGGCATGGGCAAGATCGGCGCCCAGTTTGTCGAAAACCGGCTCACCCAGACCCACCGGCATACCGGTGGCCACGACCTGGATGCGCGCACCGATCGAATCGCCCTCCTTGCGCAGCGCATCCATATAAGCCTCGAGCTCTGCCACTCGTCCCGGGTCCGGACAGAAAAACGGATTGTCATCAATCGCATCGCGATCCACCATGTCCAGAGAAATCGGGCCCAGCTGGCCGAGATACCCCCAGATTTCGATGCCCAGCCGTTGCGCAAGATACTTCCTTGCAATGGCGCCTGCCGCAACCCGCATCACGGTTTCTCTGGCCGACGACCGTCCGCCGCCGCGATAATCGCGGATCCCGTACTTTTGCTGGTAGGTGTAATCGGCATGCCCGGGCCGGCACTTGTCCTTTATTTTTGTGTAGTCCCTGGACCGCTGATCGACATTCTCGATCAACAGACCGATCGGCGCTCCGGTGGTGACCCCTTCAAATACGCCGGAGAGAATCCGGACTGCGTCAGGCTCCCTGCGCTGACTGGTATAACGGGACTTGCCGCTACGTCTGCGTTCCAGGTCTGCCTGGATATCGTCTTCCGATAACGGCATGCCCGGCGGACAACCGTCGATGACGGCGCCCAGCGCGGGACCGTGACTCTCACCAAAGGTGGTCACCGAAAAAATCTTGCCGATGGTATTGCCGCTCATTGGTCAACGCTCAGCTGTTTCGCTGTCCGGAAGATCATGCTTCCAGGCCAGAGCAATTCCAGATCCGCCCTGTTCGAACTCCGGCCAGACAAAAGGTACGTTCGGGAAAGCATCTTCCAGCACCTGCGATCCCGCGCCCACTTCAATAGCCAACAGACCATGGTCTGTAAGATATTGCGCTGCATCTTGCAGGATTCTGCGTGGCGATTCCATCCCGTCCGGGCCGCTGACCAGCGCAAGCTCCGGTTCATGCCGGTACTCGGCCGGCAACCGGCTGATTTCCTGCTCGGGAACATAGGGCGGATTGGTCACTATCAGATCGAATTGCCCCTCAACCCCAACGAAAATATCTGTCTGCAACAACTCGATGCGCTGCTCGAGGCCGTGCCGGGCGCGATTGATGGCCGCCACTTCGAGTGCCTGTGCGCTGATATCCGTCGCCACAACGGTACTGTGTGGAAACGCCATGGCACAGGCAATGGCGATGCAGCCGCTGCCGGTGCCGATTTCCAGGATCCGCTCGACGCTGGCCGGGCGCAGCCATGGCGCGAAACCACTGCCGATCAGTTCGGCAAAAGGAGAGCGCGGAATCAGAACCCGGTGATCGACATGAAAGCACAACCCCGCGAACCAGGCTTCCTTGAGCAGATACGGAGCCGGAATGCGCTCCCTGACCCGTTTTTCGATCAGCTCTTCGAGCCGTTGCTGGACAGGCTCCGGCACCGGCCGGGCGTACGCCCGGTCATCGTCGTGACTGAGCGCCATCAGATGAAAAACCATGCTGGCCGCTTCATCGCGGGGATTGTCCGTACCATGGCCACAGAAAATCCCCCCGGCCGCGAGTCTCTGCTCGAGATCCAGGATCAGTTCGGCAACAGTAGGGCGGGGAACAGCCGGTTTCGGGTTCATCGCAGTGTAGAATGCCGCTTCTTGCGCCGGCTCATCGTATTGCCGGCAGGTTGTATTGAAGGTAGGTCATGCTCAAACGTCTCTTTGTCATTCTGCAACAGCTGCTGCCCACTCGTCTCATCGGACGCATGGTTTATCGTATCAGTCGCAGCCAAAACCGCCTGCTTAAAAACCTCCTGATCCGGGGCTTCGTGCGGCTGTATCGTGTCGACATCACCGAGGCCGAACATCCGGTGCCGGACGGATATGAGAGCTTCAACGCGTTTTTTGCGCGCCGATTACAGGCCGGTGCCAGATCGTTCGATTCCAGCCTCCTGACCCTGTGCAGCCCGGTCGACGGCACGATACAGCAGATCGGTCCTGTCAAAGGCAATCAGATTCTACAGGCAAAAGGCATGACCTACAGCCTGGATGAATTACTGGGCGGAGACGACGAAGCCACCGCGCTTTACAGCGACGGAGAATTCATCACCGTCTACCTCGCTCCGCACAACTATCACCGTATCCATATGCCGACTACGGCGAAGGTACGGAAAATGAGCTATATCCCCGGCAAGCGAATGGCCGTGAACAAAACGACGGCCGCCATCGTTCCCGGCCTTTTTTCCGGCAATGAGCGCGTCGTCTGCCACTTCGAATCATCCCGGGGTCCATTCGCCCTGGTGCTCGTGGGTGCGATGAACGTCGCCAGCATCTCGACCAGCTGGGCCGGAGAAGTGCTGCCCCGCCGGCCGGATACCATTGAGCACTGGTTCTACCCCGCCGATGACGGTAGCGATGACTCTGGTGATGGTTCTGGTGATGGTTCTGGTGATCGTTCCGGCGATCGTTCCGGCATACAGCTGGCCAAAGGCGACACGCTGGGCCAGTTCAACCTCGGCTCGACGATCATTATCACGCTGCCGCCGGGGGCTGTCAGCTGGCGGCCGGAGCTGGCAGCCGGACAGCCGGTGCGTGTCGGCGATGTAATCGGCGCATTCTCGCAACTCGAAGACCGCTGAAATGACGAACTGGCGGCCCACCGCAGCCATGGAAACCCTCGAATTGCGGGCGCAGATGCTTGCCGCTGCACGCCGGTTCTTCTCTGACCGGCGCGTCATGGAAGTCGAAACCCCTGCGCTGGTGCAATATGGCGTCACCGATGTGCACCTGCAAAACCTTCGCTGCATTTCCAGCGCCCTGCCCGCCACGGCAGGCTACCTGCACACCTCCCCCGAATATCACATGAAACGGCTGCTGGCCGCCGGTGCACCGGATATCTACCAGATCTGCAAGGTCTTTCGCGATGCCGAGCGTGGCCGCCGGCATCATCCCGAGTTCTCGATGATCGAATGGTACCGGCTCGGGTTCACGCTGGAGCAGATGATCGCGGAAACCTGTGCGCTGATCGAAACACTGGCGGCAATCGCCGGCAACGCCCCCGGCGAAACAGAGCAGCTCAGCTACCGGGATGCATTTCTCCGGGCAACCGGCCTCGATCCCCTGTCGGCAACGGTCACGGAACTCGCCGGTCTCGCCAAGCAAAAGCTCTCCGGGCAACTCGACGAAACGCTGCTACGGCAACTTGGAGACGATCCGGCTGCCCTGCAGGACCTGCTGATGAGCCACCTGGTCATCCCCGGGCTGAACCGGACGGGCCTGGTCGTGATTCATCGCTACCCTGCTGCACAAGCCGCCCTGGCACGGATAGATCCCGCCGACCAGCGCGTCGCAGAACGGTTTGAAGTTTTCCATGCCGGCCTCGAACTGGCCAATGGCTATCACGAACTCAGCGACCCCGCCGAACAACGCCGGCGTTTCACCGCCGACCGGCAACACCGCAAAAAAGCCGGCCTCCCCGCCGCCGATCCCGACCCCGCGCTACTGGCCGCACTGGATCACGGTCTCCCAGACTGTTCAGGTGTTGCTATAGGATTCGATCGTATCCTCATGAGTTTCAAAGATTTCTCATCAATCGAAAAGACCATGAGCTTCACTGAGTAGGTACGCCGAACTTGGCCGGGCGCGGTGCCAGGGCTTCGGAACAGGGCTTCGGAACAGGGCCTCGGGACAGGGATTTGGGTCAGGGCGGGGGCGGGCTGCCCGTTCGAAGACTGTGTCCCGCATGGACGCGGGACGCAAGCCCCCACGGACGGGTTCACGGCGGGTCTTCGAACGGGCAGCCCGCCCCCGCCCTGACCCAAATCCCTGTCCCGAGGCCCTGTTCCGAAGCCCTGTTCCGAAGCCCTGGCACCGCGCCCGGCCAAGTTCGGCAAATTCAGGACGCCACCACCGGGTCGTTATTTCACCCGCGAAACATATTCCTTGCTGCGCGTATCGACCCTGATCTTTTCACCCTGCTCAATAAACAACGGCACCCTGACCACAGCCCCCGTCTCGAGTGTCGCCGGTTTAACCCCGCCTTGGGCAGTATCGCCCCGCACGCCCGGATCCGTCTCGGTGATCGTCAATTCGACGAATTTCGGCGGTTCCACCAGCAACGGCTGGCTGTTCCACAGGGTAATGGTGCAGGTATCCTCCTCCTTGAGCCACGGCTTCGCATCCGCAACGGCATTCTCCCCTGCCGCGTACTGATCGTACGATTCCGGCTCCATGAAATGCCACAGATCCCCGTCGGAATAGAGATACTGCATCTCCAGCTCGACCACATCAGCCGCCTCCACCGATTCTCCCGACTTGAACGTACGATCGATCGTCCTGCCAGTTTTCAGGTTCCGGATCTTGACGCGGTTGAACGCCTGACCCTTGCCGGGTTTGACGAACTCGTTTTCCACGATCGTAAACGGATCGCCATCGATCAGAATCTTGAGTCCTGACTTGAACTCATTGGTATTGTACGTTGCCATGGAAGCTTCACCTCGATTGGGGGTGGTATTCTAGACGCTGAACGCATCCTGGAAAACTCTTTCGGCTCAATCGTGTCCAGAAAAACAAATATGCAGCCAATATCGTGGCAACAGGAACTGTCCCGCGTTCTCACACGCCCGCGGGATCTGCTCGCTGCACTCGATCTGCCCGCCGGCGAACGAAGCGACCATAGTCAGCCTGAAAGCAGCCCGGACCGGTTCGCGATGCGGGTGCCTGCCAGCTATATCGGGCGCATGCGCCCGGGCGACCCTGACGATCCGCTGCTGCGCCAGGTCATGCCCGCTCCTGAAGAATCGAAAAATGTCGAAGGGTATACGGACGACCCGGTCGGAGACTCCGCCAGTGTGCGCGGCGCCGGCATTTTGCAGAAATACGAAGGGCGGGCGCTGCTGATGGTCACCGGTGCCTGTGCCGTACATTGCCGCTACTGTTTTCGGCGTAATTTCCCGTACGCCGAGCATGCACTGAAAAGCCGGGACCTGGACAAGGCCCTGCACCTGTTGAACGAAGACCAGTCCATAAAGGAAGTCATACTCAGCGGCGGCGACCCCCTGACTCTGACCAACACCCGCCTCGCCGACCTGATCGCAAAACTGTCGACGATTCCGCACCTGCGCCGGGTTCGCATTCATACCCGCCTGCCCATCGTACTGCCCCGGCGCATCGATACAGGGCTTGTCGATTGCCTGGATTCATCCCGACAGCCCGTGGTGATCGTCGTACACGCCAACCACGCCAACGAAATCGATACCGAGGTCAGAGCCGCCCTGGCGAAACTCGCGGATCACAGCGCCCTGCTGCTCAACCAGGCAGTCCTGTTACGGGGCGTGAACGACTCTGTCAGCGCACTGGTGGAACTGTGTGAATCATTGTTCGAAGCGCGTGTCCTTCCCTACTACCTTCACCAGCTCGACCCGGTGAAAGGCGCAGCACACTTTCAGGTGGAAGACAGCAGGGCCAGAAGGCTGATCGGAGAAGTCGCCGGCAGGCTGCCCGGATACCTGGTACCGCGGCTTGTTCGCGAACAGGCAGGCGCACCGACAAAGCTATGGCTGACGCCAACCTTACATAATTCCGCTCTACATAATATGACCCACGTCACATAATCAGACTCACGTCACATCATCGCTTCTGGTCACCGGTAAAATCGCCTTTCGCTTGGGCAACCCACTCTCTTATCAATGGTTCGCCCCGCACCAGATACGTGATTTTCATATAATGATTAAGGCACAGGCTTTGCGCGACTCTCCGGGTATTCCACTGATTGTTATCAGTCGTCAGGATGAAAATCTAACTTCAATCAATTCTATCCTTCGCAAAGCCGGACATCCCGTGCATTGCATTCGCCTGTCTAACCTCTCCGATCTCGAAGAGACCATCAGGGAACATCAACCGCAGCTCCTGATTCTATTCGCCGACGAATCCGAACTCGATTTGCCGATCGTCTCCGGAACACTGTCGCGCGTGAACCCGATTCCGCCGCTGATCGTGATTCGTCGTGAAGTCAATGAAGATGTGATTGCCGATGCCATGAAAGGCGGCGCCCGGGATGTCGCCTCGCTCGCCCACCCTGCCCGTTTCCAGGCAGTTGTCGACCGGGAGCTGCGCGCTTTTCGTCTGAAGACCGCCCTGAACAGCGTCGTATCCTCGGCCAGCCAGTACAAACAGGAACTTCATGACCTGATGAAAGGCGCCGCCGAGGCCATCGCCGACATTCAGGAAGGCATCATCGTGGCCACCAACCCGGCCTGGCAGTCTCTGTTTGGCCGTGAGAATGACGCGGACCTGATCGGCGAGCCCTTCATGGATCTTTTCCGGCACTCGGACCATCCGACTCTGAAAGGGGCCCTGGTGGCCTGCCTGAAAGGCAAATGGGACGGTGCCAGCCTGCAGGTTGCAGGCTGCCAGCCGGACCGCTCCGAAATTCCGCTGGAGCTGAAACTGGAACACGTCTCCATCGATGCAGAGCCGGGTGTACGGGTCATCATTCCAAACAACAGGATCAGCGACCAGACACCCGAAGAACAGCTCGAGCAGGCGCTCTACCGGGACCCGTCTACCGGTTTCTATCACCGCCACTACTATCTCGAACGACTCGAACAACAGCTGGCGACACCTTTATCGGGCGGCGTTCGTGCCGTTGCCTACATCAGGCCGGACCACTTCGCACGGGTCCACGATGACATCGGGCCGCTGGCCACCGAAGCCCTGCTCATGCATTTCGCAGAGGTGCTGCGGGAACTGATGCAGCCCCGGGATCTGTACGGCCGGTTTGGCGGCACAATTTTCGCCGTGCTGCTCGAGCGCGGCAATATGCAGGATGTAGAAACCTGGGCAGAGCTGGTCTGCAAAGCGATCGGCGGGAACGTGTTCGAAGTGGAAAACCAGTCGACCTCGCTCACCTGCACCATCGGCCTGTGCGAGGTCAGTCCGGACACGACCAGCATTGCCGACCTGCTCAGCGAAGTCGAGCAGGCCTGCCGCAACGGACGGGATGCCGGCGGTAACCGGGTCGCTCTCACTGACACAACCTGTGAAACGCAACAGATCCGCGTCGCTGATGCGATGTGGGTACTCCGCCTGCGGACTGCCCTGATGCAAAACCAGCTCCGGCTGGTACACCAGCCGATTACCGGACTGAACGAGGAAATCGAAGGCATGCTGGACACTCATGTCCGGTTGCTGGATGAAGACGGCAGTTACATTCTGCCCAGAGAATTCATCGGCGCTGCGGAACGCGGCAATATGATGAAAAGCGTCGATCGATGGGTAATCAGCGCAGCGTTTTCTTTTTGCGCTTCCAAACGCCTGTCCCTGCTGTTCATTCGCCTGTCCAAAGATTCGATTTCCGATGAATCGCTGCTTGGCTGGCTGCAAAGCCAGCTGCAAAGCGCGGGCATCACGGCACAGCAAATTTGCTTCGAAGTTCACGAAGAACTGGCAGCCAGCCATCTCAAGCAGACCAAAACCTGTGCAGAGCAGCTCAGGGAAGCAGGATTCCAGTTCGCTGTCGATCATCTCGGAACCGGTCGTGATTCCCAGCAGGTACTGAAGCACGTCCCCATGAACTTCGGCAAAATCGACGGCAGCCTGATGCAGGGCCTGTCGCGAAATCAGGAACAGCAGCAGAAAGTCCGGGAACTGGCTGCCGAGGCTACCGCCATGGGTATCAAGACAGTTGCCGAGCACGTCGAGGATGCCAATACCATGGCCGTGCTGTGGCAACTGGGCATTGCCTTTATCCAGGGAAACTACATCCAGGAACACGGCGTGGTGCTGGAGGATACCAATACCGTACGCGGTCTTGTCGGTCACTAGCGCGGCCGGCGAAACGCCGGGAAAGTGACCTGCGTCACAGTGTTGACATAAAGCGCCGTGACGCAGTCGACTATCCACCAAAACGAGACTTGCCTCGTTTACCGCCTGCCGGCGACATGTTTTCTTGTCGTGTCCGGAAACTTATCCCGGAAATATCAATGTGCTGGAAAGCCCTGTGCTGAAAAACTCTGGAGAGTGAATCGATGGGACGCCATAATCACCGGTCGCTGTTGAGCCAACAGATTGCAGACATCGTCGCCGGACGATCGGGAAGATCCCTGATCTGTGCGGGGGCGGCAGTGGCTGCACTGGTGCCCGTTCAGGCCGGGGCAGTCGCGCTGGGCGATATCACGATTCAGTCTGCGCTCGGGCAACCTTTTCAGGCAACTGTTCCGGTACGAACTGCACCGGGTGAAATGCTGACCCCCGACTGTATCAGCGCAACCGGCGGCAACGGCGGTGATCTCAAAGGCCTGCAGCAACCCGGCGTTCGCACGCCGGAGACCAGCCAGGCCGGTGTACACACGCTGACCGTGACGACACGACAGCCGGTCTATGAACCGATGTACGAACTGCGGCTCAAGGTCCACTGCCCGGGCGCACCGATACTGGTGCGACACTATGTACTGATGCTCGACCTGCCCGGCCTGTACACGCTGCAGCCGCAAATCGTCACACCAGGGACACCGGCACTCCCGGAAGCACCGGCACTCAAGGGGACGCTGCGCACGCCTGCCGCCGCCACCCGACCCTCCCGACCACCATCCCGGAGCGCCGTGAGCCGGGCGCTTCCCGCTGACAACAGGCCTATTCCAGCCGGCAGCAGCTACCGGGTAACCAGCGGCGATACGCTGTCCACAATCGCCAGGCGCGTCGAAGGACGTCCCCCCAACAGTATCTGGTGGCTGGCAGACCGGATTGCAGCCGCCAACCCGCACGCGTTTATCCGCAATAATCCCGACCTGATCAAACTGGGTACGGTCATCCGGATTCCCGCAGCCAGCATCTGGCAGGCGGGTGCCGGCGAGACAAAACCCGCCCTGGCCAGCGCCTCGACATTGCCGGTTGCGCCTGCCCGCGAGCAGGTGACACCGGCCGCAAGACCAGTGGCAACTGAAGTCACTGAATCCATTGCCCGGCCGGCCCGACAACAGACATCGGCCTTGCCGGACAGCCCTCGCGCTCCGGCATTTATGCCCGAAATGCCCGAAATGCCGGCGACATCCGCAAATACCGATGTTGTCAGCACCGATTCCGGGGCCGTGACGGACAGCCCCTTCCTTGACGATCAGGTGGCGCTTCCGGCGCCAGCGGTCGACGCTGTACCCGTGTCGAACGATGTCCCCGCCGTCGCTCAGCCCGATTCCCCTCCAGCAATCGTCAGCGACGCAGCAGCCACCGGCAACCGTACCGCAAATCCGCTGATTGCCGCTGCCGTGGGCATACTGCTGGGGCTGATTCTTTCCGGCCTGTTGCTGCGCGATCGCCTGTTGGCGAAGCTGGGATTGAGCTTCAATCGACAGCCGCGGAAATCCAGGTCCACTGTGGCAAAAAGGCCCGATCCGGTCATCGATACCAGCGATACGCTCACCGACCTGTTCGCCGCGACGGAAGATGACAACGCAACAACCGCAGAAATAGCCCAACCGGCCATCGCTCCCGAGCCGCTGGCAGAATCTTTCGGTGAGCCGGAATCCGTTGGTGAACCGCTGTTTGCCGCTGGCTCCGAGCAAGCGACCATGGTCGGTACCATCAACCCTGTCGACTCGGAACTCGCCTACCTGTTCGACGAAGATCCGGATGTCGATGACAGCCATGCAACTGCCACGATGCAGACGCCGGTCGTGGATATCGGCGAAGAGTTCCGCGATATGGCAACCGCACAGACCGAGGAATTGCCAGGCAACGGCGATACTACCCGCTCCACGGCACCGACTCAGGAACTGCCCAGACAGGCTGATGACGAGGAAAACCCGGATATCGATCTCGACGATACCAGTGACATCGATCTGAATTCCCTGGCCAGTTCGGCAGTGTACGACGACAAGCTGTCGGCCACACTGCAAGAAGCGCTGACCCTGCTTGAACAGGACTACGAAGAAGAACTCACGGCCAGCCAGATTCTGACCGTCGATGCCGCCGAAGAAGCGCTGCGGGATGGTTCGCTCGGAGAAGGCGAGCCCGGCGACTTCGAACATCTGCCCAAGCGCGAAGGGACCGGGTAAACCGGCAGGTCATTCCCGGTCTTTGGACCAGGCCAGTATCTGGTCCACTTTTCGCCAGCCCCTCGGCAGGCAGTTACCGCGCCGTCCCCGGCTGCCCTCATAGTGCTCAAGATCCGCCGGTTTCAATGTCATTACCCGCTGCCCGCTGATCACGCGCAGACCTTCACC
>JAJRXW010000211.1 GCA_024276095.1 Gammaproteobacteria bacterium | reverse complement strand
GTTTCTATTTCCCGTAATTCCTTGATACGCCGGCAGGCGTGGATAACCGTGGTGTGATCCCGACCGCCAAAAGCATCTCCTATCTCCGGTAAACTATGGCTCGTCAACTCCTTGGCAAGACTCATGGCAATCTGCCGCGGCCGGGTAATCGACCTGCTGCGTCGTTTCGAATGCAGATCAGCGACGCGAATCTTGAAATATTCAGCCACCGTTTTTTGAATATTGTCGATAGTAACCAGTCTGTCCTGTAAAGCCAGCAGGTCTCTCAAAGCTTCTTTGGCAAACTCGAGGTTGATGGGCCGACCCGTAAAGGCAGAATTTGCGATGACCCTGCGCAACGCACCTTCCAGTTCACGAACATTCGACCTGATTCGCTTGGCGATGAAAAAAGCGACTTCTTCCGGTAGAACCGCATTATCAGCAGCGGCTTTACTCATCAGGATGGCAACGCTGGTTTCCAGTTCCGGCGGTTCGACCGCAACGGTCAGCCCCCAGCCAAAACGGGATTTCAGCCGGTCTTCCAGGCCGCTGACCTCCTTGGGATAACGGTCGCAGGTCAGCACGATCTGCCGCTGGCCTTCAAACAAGGCATTGAAAGTATGGAAAAATTCCTCCTGGGAGCGCTCTTTGCCGGCGAAAAACTGGATATCGTCGATCAGCAGAGCATCGAGTGAGCGATAACTGGCCTTGAATTCATTGATGGTGTTGTGTTGCAACGCCCTGACCATGTCACCGACAAATTTTTCCGAATGAACGTACGCAACATGCGCCTGCGGCTGTTGCTCGAGGATCAGGTGACCGATGCTCTGCATCAAATGGGTTTTACCGAGACCCGTACCTCCGTAGATGAACAACGGGTTATAGGCGCCACCGGGGTTCAGGGCCACCTGGGTAGCTGCGGCGCGCGCCATCTGGTTACTCTTGCCTTCGACGAAATTGTCGAAAGTATTGTCCTCGTTGAGCCGCCCACCCTGAAACCGGTGTTTACTGACCCGAACATCGGTCACCTGAACCGGTGCGCCTTCCGGCGCCGCGCTGTTGCCCACCTCGACGACGACCGCTGGCGCGGCCATTTCACCGCTGCTGCTCAGTACCCGGTTGATCTGTTCCAGGCAATTCGATTTGACCCAGTCGACGACATATCGGTTGGGGGCCAGCAGGCGCAGCACCCCATTTTCATCTATGGCCTGTATAGGCCGAATCCATGTGTTGAACTGTTGCTCTGTGAGATCTGACTGTAGCTGCTTGACGCAGCGATTCCAGGGGGACGCCTGCACGAGATAAATCCATCGGTGAGTTTTTTTTGTTTGAAGGTCGGGGCAGTGTATACCGGTTACCGAAAGTTATCCACAGGATGAAAAGCCCGTGAAAGAACCCGTGAACCGGGCCGATTATGCGGCGTTTGGCGTGTTTGGAGCCGACCGGTACGGTGGCACGGAAGTCCACGGATTCGCCATGGTTGACAAGCACAACATGGCTCCGTAACCTTCCCGGCTCGGTGGTTCGGCCATCTCTTTATTTTTATTAGGTTTTCCCAGAACAATGAAACGAACATATCAACCCAGCCGGATTAAAAGAAAACGGACCCACGGTTTTCGCGCCCGCATGGCGACCCGAGGTGGCCGCCTGGTCATCAATCGCCGCCGCGCAAAACGCCGCGCACGACTGACGCATTAGCTGTTCGTCGGAAAGCCTCTTGCCAAAGGGGCGATGAAGGCCTGCTTTGGTCTTCTGGTATCCCAGCCCGGAATCAGTCACAGGTTTCTTTGAGTTTCAGCCCAGCCGTGTGCAACACTGACGAGCGCCATTTCCTGGACCACCCTGGTGGACAATGACCGGGACAACAAACAACGACCGCAGTTTCACCAGGCGACAACGGCTTGTCGAATCGGCTGAATTCAATCATGTGTTTCAGGGCGGCAACAGATCAACGGATCGTTTCTTTACGATTCTGTATCGTGACAACGAAATGGGCTACCCTCGTCTCGGGTTCGCGGTATCGAAAAAGCGTATTCGCAAGGCCGTTGGCCGCAATCAAATCCGCCGATTGACCAGAGAAAGCTTTAGAATGTCCAAAGCCCGGCTGGGGAGTGTTGATGTCGTTGTGATGGCAAGGAGTGCTGCAGCAACAGCTGCCAACGAAGATATTTTCAACAGCCTGCAAAAACACTGGCGGAGAATGGAAAGAAATTCAGATGAAATCATCTCTATCGAAAGCCGCAACGGGTAACGCCCGGAAGGAACTGCAGCGTGGGTAATCGCCATGGATAATCTCAGAGTCATTCTCTGGGTTGGGCTGGGCATGATGCTGTGGCTCACAATGACCAAGTGGCAGGCGCAGTTTGCGCCGGTCACAGCGCCGCCTACAGAAGTGTCACAGGCGTTGTCGGAACAGGGCCCGGCCGCTGAGCCGGTGGTCGAAAGTGACGGCCTGCCCGATTTGCATGAAGCGGAAACCGGCCGCGAGGAAGAGGTTCCGACGCTTCACGATCAGCCAGCGGCAACGCCTTCGCTGGCTCCGGTCGAGGCAGACTTTGTTCGCGTGCGTACCGATGTGCTGGACGTGAAAATCAATACGCTCGGTGCCGACCTGCAGTCTGCAACGCTGTTGCAGTACCCGGTACACAAGGATAAACCGAACGTGCTGGTGTCCATACTCAGTCCCGATCCGGAGCAGCTGGCCGTATTTCGCACCGGGCTTCGTGCGGCGGACGACCTGGAGGAGCCCAATCACCTGGCCGTATATCAGTCGGATCAGAAAGACTATCAGCTGTCCGCCGGGTCGGATGAACTGCTGGTATCGTTTACCTGGGTGTCTTCTACCGGGCTGGAGGTGGAGAAAATTTACCGCTTTGGCCGCGGCCGATACGATATCCAGCTCGAGTATCGCATCAGGAACAAGACGAGCGGGCCATACCGGCTGGCAAACTATCTGCAGCTGCGGCGTATCTACCGGCCGCTCGAGCGCTCGATGTTCAATGTGGAATCCTATTCCTTTAATGGACCGGTGATCTATGACGGAGAGAAATACGAAAAACTGAAAGTCGACGATCTGGCCGAAGAGCCGTACAAGCAGTCAGTGGCCGGCGGCTGGCTGGCGGCGATCCAGCACCATTTTCTGGCTGCCGCGGTACCGCCCGGGGAAGAAGTATTTCGTTACCAGGTCAGCTATGACGGCGCCTATTACACGCTGAGCGCGATAGGCCAGCTGGAGACCGTAGCGCCGGGCGCTACCACCAGTTTCAGCGCGCAGTTATTTGTCGGCCCCAAACTGCAAAAGCAGCTGGCGGAGGTATCGGCGGATTTACCGCTGACCGTCGACTACGGCAAATTAACGATACTGGCACAGCCGTTGTTCTGGATCCTGCAGAAAGTATTCGATGTGATAGGGAACTGGGGCTGGACGATTATTATCGTCACGCTGATGATCAAGCTGGTGTTCTACAAGCTTACCGAAACCAGCGGCAAGTCGATGGCCAAGATGCGCAAGCTGCAGCCCCGCCTCAAGGCGATCCAGGAGCGTTACAAGGATGACCGTGCCGCACTGAGCCAGGCCATGATGGAACTGTACAAACGGGAAAAAGTGAACCCGGCCGCCGGTTGTCTGCCGATGCTGATCCAGATACCGTTTTTCATCGCCTTTTACTGGGTATTGCTGGAAAGCGTAGAAATGCGCCAGGCACCTTTCCTGCTGTGGATTACCGACCTGTCCGAAAAAGACCCGTATTTCATTTTGCCGCTGATCATGGGCGCAGCGATGTACTTTCAGCAGAAACTCAATCCCACTCCGCCGGACCCGATACAGGCAAAAGTAATGAGCGTGCTGCCGATCGTATTTACCGGGATGTTTGCTTTTTTCCCGGCCGGGCTGGTTTTGTACTGGGTAACGAACTCGCTGCTCACCATACTGCAACAATGGCGGATCAATAAGGTTGTAGGCGCGGATTAGGGCCAGTGAAACACCGATGCGGGCCAGTAGCGACACGATCAGTAGCGACACGACCAGCACCGACACGATAGTCGCCCGGGCAACGCCGCCCGGCCACGGCGGAATCGCAGTCATCAGGCTGTCCGGGCCGGAAGTGCCCCGTATCGCCGGGCAGATGCTCGGCACATTGCCCGAACCGAGACATGCCACGCTTACCGATTTCGTGGATGCTTCCGGCCGCCTCATTGATCAGGGTGTCGCCATCTTTTTCCCCGGTCCGGGTTCTTTCACCGGTGAGGACGTTCTGGAACTGCAGGGCCACGGCGGCCCGGTTGTGGTCGGTATGCTGATCGACGCAGCGCTGGCGCTGGGTGCCCGCATGGCCAGACCGGGAGAGTTTACGGAGCGGGCGTTTCTGAACGACAAGTTCGATCTGACCCAGGCCGAGGCAATTGCCGATCTCATCGATGCAGATTCAAAAACGGCTGCCAGGGCCGCGACACGTTCGCTGCGCGGGCGGTTTTCCGCGGCGGTCATGGACCTGAACCGTGTGGTCACCGAACTCCGGGTGCATGTAGAGGCCGCGATCGATTTTCCGGAAGAGGAAATTGATTTTCTCGACGATGAAAGCCTGGCCGCACGGCTGGATCAAACCAGGCAGGTATTCGAGCGGCTTGAGCAAACCGTCCGCCAGGGGTGTCTGTTACGGGACGGCGTTCAGGTCGTACTGGCCGGCCGGCCCAACGCCGGCAAGTCCAGCCTGTTGAATGCGCTGGCCGGGTACGATGCCGCCATAGTCACGGATATTCCCGGAACGACGCGCGATCTCGTTCGCGAGCACATCGAAATCGATGGCTTGCCCGTGCACATCGTGGATACGGCCGGACTGAGAGCATGGTCGGACGATGTGGAAAGGCAGGGCGTGCAGCGCGCCCGGCAGCAAATTTCAGTGGCAGATCATGCCCTGGTCGTGATCGATGCCAGCTGCGATGGCGACGAAGAAACCGAAGCGCTGGTACGGGAATTGCCCGGGCAATGCCGGTATACCGTGGTGCGCAACAAGATAGATCTGACCGGGGACATACCGGGGCCAGTGCCGAACGATGCCGCGACGCTCAACATATCGGCGCTGACCGGTGCCGGGATAGACACACTGCGAGAAACGATCAAACATCGGGTCGGTTTCCGCACCGGCGGTGAAGGAACCATGACGGCCCGGCAGCGGCACCTGGACAGCCTGCAAAAAGCCCGCCGGCACTTCGATGCCGGTTGCCGCCAGCTTGCAGATCATGCGGCCGGAGAACTTATGGCCGAGGAGTTGCTGCAGGTTCAGAATGCGCTGGCAGAGATCACCGGCGAGTTCAGCAGCGATGATCTGCTCGGGGAGATTTTCGGGAATTTTTGTATCGGCAAGTGACAGCGGCGTCCGGCCGCCGGTTGCCGGGTCGCAGCAGGAAGCAGCTGGCGCCGATTAGGGACAATTCCGGACCTCGAACCGTTATTCGGGCTAGAATTGCCGCTCTTTTTGTTCGGGCCCGCACCAGGCGCACACAGTGTCAGCAAGCAACAGATACAAGCAGCATCGATTCGATGTCATCGTCGTCGGCGGTGGTCACGCAGGAGCGGAGGCCGCTGCGGCCTCCGCACGCATGGGCGCGCGTACGCTGCTGTTGACCCACAATATCGAAACCCTGGGCCAGATGAGCTGCAATCCGGCCATCGGCGGTATCGGCAAGGGCCATCTGACCCGGGAAGTCGATGCGCTGGGCGGGATTATGGCCACCGCCATCGATCGCGCCGGCATTCATTTTCGCACGCTGAACTCCAGCAAGGGGCCGGCTGTCCGGGCTACGCGCGCCCAGGCCGATCGTATTTTATACAAACAGGCCATCCGCAGCCTGCTGGAAGCATATCCCGGGCTGTCCGTTTTTCAGCAGGATGTCCATGATCTGACGGTTCGGGGAGAGCGGGTCACCGGCGTCGTGACGGCCATGGGGCTTCGGTTTGAAGCACCGGCCGTGGTGTTGACGGTGGGTACTTTCCTGGGCGGCCGGATTCACGTCGGAACCGAGAATTACAGTGGCGGCCGGGCCGGCGATCCGGCGTCGAACCGCCTGGCCGAGCGGCTGCGCGAACTGCCCTTTCGTGTGGGCAGGCTGAAAACAGGCACCCCACCACGCATAGACGGCAGAACGGTGAATTTTGACGGAATGGTCGTTCAGCCGGGCGATCAACCGGTGCCGGTTTTTTCTTTCCTGGGCCGGCGCTCGGATCACCCGCGGCAGGTCGATTGTCACATAACCCACACCACCGAACAGACCCACGATGTGATCCGCGCCGGGCTGGATCGCTCGCCGATGTATACCGGCGCGATCGACGGTATCGGCCCCCGCTATTGCCCGTCGATCGAGGACAAGGTAGTGCGCTTCGCCGACCGGACCAGCCACCAGATTTTTGTCGAACCGGAAGGGCTGACCACCCGGGAGCTCTATCCGAACGGTATTTCCACCAGCCTGCCTTATGATGTACAGGAAGCTTTTATTCAGACCATTCCCGGTTTCGAGGCGGCTGCCATCCTGCGGCCGGGCTATGCGATTGAATACGATTTTTTCGACCCGCGCGATTTGCACCCGACGCTGGAGACGCGCTGCCTGAAAGGCCTGTTCTTTGCCGGGCAGATCAACGGCACGACCGGCTATGAAGAAGCTGCGGCACAGGGCCTGCTGGCCGGCATCAATGCAGCACTGGCAGTGCAGGGCAGGCCTGGCTGGTATCCGCAACGCGACCAGGCATACATTGGCGTGCTGGTCGACGATCTCATCACCCGCGGTACGACGGAACCGTACCGAATGTTTACCAGCCGCGCCGAGTACCGGTTGTTGCTGCGGGAAGACAACGCGGATCTGCGGCTGACCGGATTCGGTCGGGATATGGGGCTGGTGTGCGACGATCGCTGGCGGCAATTCGAACTCAAGCGAGAAGCCATCGAGAAAGAAACCCGCAGGCTGGCGGCGATCACCGTTCAGCCGCAGGATCTCAGCGCCGAACAGGAGCGCCAGATCGGCGGCGAACTGCGCCGGGAGCATGCGGCGCGATCGTTGTTGAAAAGACCGGAGGTCAGTTACGGGTTTCTGACTGCATTGGGCAAAGTGGGCGCGCGTCAGCCGGCACCGGGAGAAACGGCCGAGCTGGGCGAACAAATCGAGGCACAGGTGGAAATCCAGGCGCGCTATGAAGGCTACGTCCATCGTCAGGAAAAGGAAATCGCCCGGTTGAGCCGCTATGCCGGAATCAGCCTGCCGCCGGATCTCGATTACGACAATGTCAGGGGGCTGTCTAATGAAATCCGGCAAAAGCTCGCCGAGCTGCGGCCGGCAACGGTCGATCACGCCACCCGCATCGCCGGGATGACGCCCGCTGCGGTTTCTTTGCTGCTGGTCTATATGAAAAAAATCAATCGGAAACAGGCATGAATATATTGGTCAAAAACATGGTCGTGTTGACGGCAGCACTGCTGATCGGGTCCTGCAGTGGTCCGGATAGCGGTTCGGAGCCGAACAGTTCGAACCCGGCCGCACGCGTCGGCGGCCAGTCGGGCAATGAGCTGGCAGAGCGCCAGGTATTTCGTAAAGGCAACGGTGCGGAACCACAGACACTCGATCCTCACCGGGCCGAGGGAGTGCCATCCTCCAATATTCAAAGAGACCTGTTCGAAGGGCTGACCTCCGAAGCGCCCAACGGCAAGATTATTCCCGGTGCTGCCGAACGATGGGATATCAGCGATGACCTCAGGGTCTATACGTTTTATTTGCGTCCCGATGCCCGCTGGAGCAACGGCGATCCGGTGACTGCGCACGATTTCGAGTACAGCCTGAAGCGCAGCGTCGATCCGGCAACACTGTCGCGTTATTCGGCGATACTGTATCCGATCGAAAATGCCGAGGCAGTGGCCAACGGAAAAAAATCTCCGCAGGCACTCGGAGTAACAGCACTCGATGACCTGACCCTGGAGATCCGGCTGAATGCGCCCACGCCCTATTTTCTAGGGCTGTTGACCCACAGCACGACGCTCCCCGTGCATCAGGCCAGCGTCGAAAAGTACGGCAGCAAATTCTCCCGGGCAGGCAACCTGGTCAACAACGGCGCCTATACGCTGGATGCATGGGTCGTCCAGTCGCATATCAAGCTGGTTCGAAATCCAATGTACTGGGATAACGCCAGGACCACGGTCGAAGAGGTCTATTACTACGCGATCGAGAATCAGGACGCGGAACTAAAACGTTATCGTGCCGACGAGCTGGATTTTACCTATGAGCTGCCCTACAAACAGCTGACCTGGGTCCGGAACAATCTTGCCGGGGAACTGGTGATCGCGCCCTATCTCGGCAGTTACTTTTACGGCTTCAATGTCACCCGACCGCCGTTCAGGGACAACCGGAATTTACGCCTGGCCCTGTCGATGGCGGTTGACCGGGACATCATCACCGGGAAGGTGACCGGCGCCGGTGAAATACCGGCCTATGGCTGGATACCGGCGGTTACCGGTTATCGGCAACAAAAGCCGGAATGGGCGGACTGGACACAGCAGCAGCGCAATGCGGAGGCAAAACGGCTCTATCGGGAGGCCGGGTACTCCGATGAAAAGCCGCTGGAAGTAGAGATCCTTTACAACACCCACCAGAATCACAAGCGTATTGCCGTCGCCATCGCTTCGATGTGGAAACAGTCGCTGGGCGTCAAGGTCAGCCTGGTGAACCAGGAATGGAAGGTATTTCTCGAAACCCGCAAGGCAAAACAGACAACGAAGATTTACCGGGCCGGATGGATCGGCGACTATAACGATCCGAACAGCTTTGCCGAACTGCGCCTGTCCTACAACAAGCAGAATGACACCGGCTACGGCAATCCGGAATACGACGCGCTGCTTGAACAGGCGGCACAGGAAGGCAACCTGAAAAAGCGCGCGGAACTTATCGAAGCAGCGGAAAGAATACTGATCGATGACGCGGTGAGCATTCCGATCTACTTCTATGTCACCAAACGACTGGTGAAACCCTGGGTGAGGGGGTTCGAGCCCAATATTCTCGATCATCACTACACCAAAGACATTCAGATTCTCAAACACTGAAGTCGGTGCAGCCTGTTAGCCCGAGAGTTGTACATGCGTTCCGGCCGGGCCGGCGCCGGGCAAGGGCCGGACTACTGTTGGTGCTGCTGTCGGTACTGGCGGCCTGCGGTACACCGGATTCGACAGATCACACCAGCAGGCTCCTGCGGGGAAATGGTGCAGAACCGGAATCTCTGGATCCGCATGCGGTCCGCAGCGAGGCAGCGGGCAATATTCTTCGCGATATCGGCGAAGGGCTGGTTTCTTTCACAGCGGACGGGCGAATCGTTGCCGGCGTGGCGGAGTCCTGGACGATCAGCCCGGACGGGCTGGAATACGAATTCTTGCTGCGCCCCGATGCCCGCTGGTCCAACGGCGATCCGATAACGGCGGACGATTTCGTTTACAGTTTCAGACGGCTGGCAGATCCCGGGACAGCGGCATTCTATGCCAGCCTGCTGGGCGCCATCGTGAATGCCGAAGCCATTACCCGGGGCGAGATGCCGCCCGAGCGTCTTGCCGTCACGGTGCTCGACGATGGTCGTTTGCACATCAGGCTAAAACAGGCTACCGCGTATTTTTTGCAGCTGCTCAGTTTTCCCAGCACCTACCCGGTTCATCGCGACAGTGTAGAGCGTTATGGAACGGACTTCGCCCGCCCGGGAAGGCTGCTGTCCAATGGCGCCTACCGGCTGCAGGAGCGGGTGGTCGGATCGCACGTGAAGCTGACCAGGAATCCTTTCTACTGGAACGACGCGCAGACCCGAATTGACGAGGTCATTTTTTATGCCTTGCCCGACAACATGGCGGAACTGCTGCGATTCCGGGCCGGTGAACTCGATATTACGTCAGCGATCCCGGCGGGCAGTTTTGCCCGGCTCAATAGAGACATGCCGGCCCTGTTAAGGGTCGCGCCGTATCTCGCTACCTACTACCTGGGGTTCAATTTGCACAGGGAGCCTTTTGCCGGCAACCGGTCGCTGCGCCGCGCCCTGTCACTTGCCATCGACCGCGAGGTGATTACCCAGCGAGTGCTGGGCAACGGCGAGCAACCGGCGTACAGCTGGACTCCACCGGGCATCAACGGCTATCTGCCGCCGCCGGTCGGCTACGAGCAGTGGCCTCCCGGGCAACGGCTGGCCGAGGCGCGGAGACTGTACCGGGAAGCCGGTTACGGGCCCGAAAACGGGCCGGAGATGGAGCTGCGGTTCAATACCAGTGAAGCACATCAACGCATTGCCGTTGCCGTTCAGGCAATGTGGAAAGAGGCGCTCGGCCTGGAAGTCACGCTTGTGCAGGAAGAATTCCGGGTCATGCTGCAAAAGATTCGCGGCGGCCAGGTCAATGGCCTGTTTCGCAGCAGCTGGATTGCAGACTATGATGACCCGCTGACTTTTGCCGAAGTACTGGCAAGCGACAGCGCGACCAATATGACGGGCTACAACAATCCGGAGTACGATTCGCTGCTGGAAAAAGCGGCGCAGGAGCACAATGCGACGAAGCGCTACGCTTTGCTGGAAAAAGCGGAAGCGCTGGCAATGGAGGACGTGCCCCTGATTCCCGTTTATCATTACGTCAGCAAACACCTGGTCGCGAGCCGGGTCGGCGGCTGGCAGGATCATGCGTTGGATTACCACATGAGCAAGGATCTGTTTCTGATCCCGGAGGGAGACGGGCGGCAATGATTCGATATGCCATACAGAGATTTCTGGGGGCGATTCCTACACTGCTGATTCTGATTGCACTGGCATTCATCATGATACGGGTGGCGCCGGGCGGGCCGTTCGATGCAGAGAAGCAGCTGCTGCCCGAGATCGAAGCCAATCTGCGTGCTGCCTACCATCTTGACGAACCTCTTGTTCAGCAATTCGGCCGATACCTCTACGCCCTGATCCAGGGAGACTTCGGGCCTTCGTTCCAGTACCGGGACCATACGGTAACCGAACTCATAATGGACGGGTTTCCGGTGTCGCTTCGCCTTGGCGGGCTGGCGATGCTGCTGGCGCTGATCGTCGGCGTGAGTCTTGGAACGCTGGCGGCCTTTCGACAGAATACACCCACCGACTACACGGTAATGGGCGTTGCCATGACGGGCATATCCATCCCGAATTTTGTGATGGCACCGTTGATGATTCTGTTGTTCGCGGTTTATCTGAAATGGCTGCCGGCCGGCGGCCTTGGCGATGGCGGAATCGCCAACCTCGTGTTGCCTGTCATTGCACTGGCCCTGCCGCAGATTGCCTATGTTGCCCGGTTGACCAGGGGCAGCATGATCGAAGTGTTGCGCAGCAATTTTATTCGCACGGCGAGCGCCCAGGGGCTGCCCATGCGCACGGTGATCGTGCAGCATGCGCTGAAACCGGCGCTGTTACCGGTAATTTCCTACATTGGCCCGGCCACGGCTGCGATCATCACCGGTTCGGTGGTTATCGAACAGATATTCGGCGTTCCCGGGCTGGGAAGATATTTCGTACAGGGCGCGCTGAACCGCGATTACACGCTGGTCATGGGCGTGGTGGTCTTTTACGGCGTACTGATCATCAGCTTCAATTTCCTGGTCGATCTTCTCTACGGCTGGCTCGATCCGAGGGTCAAGTACTGATGACCAATCGTCAGGAAGCGACCCGGGCAGCGGATACAGGCAGCGACACGGCGATCAAGGGCCGGAGCCTCTGGTCGGACGCCTTGCAGGTATTGCGCCAGAACCGTGCGGCAATGGCGGCGATGATCATCCTGGCGATCGTTTCGCTGCTGGTCATTATCGCGCCGTTTCTGAGCCCCTACAGTTATGATTTTACCGACTGGGACAGCGTTTCGGTGGGGCCTTCTTTTTCGAGCGGACATATTTTCGGTACCGACGCGCTGGGGCGGGACCTGTTTGTCCGGACTCTTTATGGCGGAAGAATTTCTCTGATGGTCGGCGTGGTCGCCACGGCGGTCAGCCTGGTAATCGGTATCAGCTACGGTGCGGTGGCGGGCTATCTGGGCGGGAAAACCGATCACGTCATGATGCGTATCGTCGATATTCTCTATGCATTGCCGTTCATGTTCCTGGTGATTTTGCTGATGGTACTTTTCGGCAGGAATATATTTCTTATTTTTGTTGCCATCGGTGCGATCAACTGGCTGGATATGGCGCGTATCGTTCGCGGGCAGACGCTCAGCCTGAAAAATACCGAGTTTGTAGAGGCAGCGCGCGCCGGTGGTGTATCGACAACGCGGATTATTCGCCGGCATATCATTCCGAACCTGCTGGGCGTGGTAGCGGTCTACGTCACGCTGACCATACCGCAGGTGATTCTGGTCGAGTCTTTTCTCAGCTTTCTCGGTCTTGGCGTACAGGAGCCGATGACTTCGTGGGGAGCGCTGGTCAATGAAGGCGCCCAGGAACTGGAGAATGCACCCTGGATGCTGGTTTTTCCGGCGGTTTTTCTGGCCGTAACCCTGTTCTGTTTCAATTTCATCGGCGACGGTCTGCGCGACGCGCTCGATCCGCGGGACAGGAGCCGGTAAATGGGCAATCCCCTGCTCCAGGTTTCCGGCCTGAACGTCACTTTTGCCACCAACGACGGTGCGGTTAACGCTGTCCGGGACCTGGGTTTCGAAATTTCGCGGGGAGAAACCCTGGGTATCGTGGGCGAATCCGGCTCGGGGAAAAGCCAGACGGTGCTGGCGCTGATGGGACTGCTGGCCGACAACGGTCAGGCACAGGGGAGCGCAAGCTTTGACGGACAGCAGCTGCTGGGCCTGTCGTCCGATGAGCTGAACCGGATACGCGGCACGCGGATTTCGATGATCTTCCAGGATCCGATGACTTCGCTGAACCCTTTCCTGAAAATCGGCCGGCAGATGTCGCTGGTGCTGACACAGCACCAGGGGCTCAGCCGCCGCGCCGCGATGAAACAGTGTGCAGACATGCTCGATGCCGTGCATATTCCGGAAGCGCAGCGTCGTTTGAGCATGTATCCGCACGAGCTGTCGGGGGGAATGCGGCAACGCGTAATGATTGCCTCGGCGCTGCTGTGCCGGCCGGCACTGCTGATCGCCGATGAGCCGACCACCGCTCTGGATGTTACGGTGCAGGCGCAGATTCTCGGGTTGATGAGAGAGCTCAGAACGGACTTCGATACGGCGACGATTCTGATCACACACGATCTGGGCGTCGTTGCCGGATTGTGTGACCGGGTCATCGTGATGCGCGATGGGCGGTGCCGGGAGGCCGGTACAGTCGACCAGATTTTCTACCGGCCGGCCGACGAATATACGCGGGAACTGCTGGCAGCCGTGCCCCGGCTGGATTTTGAACGGCCGCAGGCAGAGGTAACCGCTGTCGATTTGGTGGTAGCGCAGGAACAGCCACCGGCAAAGAAAAATGACCGCGTCATCCTGCTTCAGGTCGACTCCCTGCAGGTGTTTTTCAAGGTGCCCGGGCCGGGCATATTCTCGGCATCGCAGACACTCAAAGCGGTCGATGGTGTCAGTTTCGGGCTGGTTCCGGGCGAGACACTGGGGGTGGTCGGCGAATCGGGGTGCGGCAAATCCACACTGGCGCGCGGAATTCTGCGCCTGGTCGATGTGACCGGCGGGCGTGTCTGCATGCTGGGCCGCGACCTGGGCGTGATGGACGATAATGCGCTCAAAGAAGCACGCAGTGACATGCAGATTATTTTTCAGGATCCGTTTGCATCGCTGAATCCACGCATGATGGTCCGGGACATCGTCGCGGAGCCTCTGCAGACACATCAGCCGGATCTGGACGGTGCAGCCGTAAACGGAAAAGTCGTCCGCATGCTGCAGCGGGTAGGCCTTGAGCCGGGACACATGAACCGGTATCCACACGAGTTTTCCGGCGGCCAATGTCAGCGTATCGGCATTGCGCGGGCATTGATCGTCGAGCCCAGACTGATCTTGTGCGATGAACCGGTGAGCGCGCTGGACGTGTCCATCCAGGCGCAGATCGTGGATTTGCTGATGGAACTGCAGGCCAGCCTCGACCTGTCCCTGATTTTCATCGCCCATGATCTCGCAGTGGTCCAGCAGATCAGCCACCGGGTGATGGTCATGTATCTTGGCCGTGTGGTGGAAGTGGCCGACCGGTATTCCCTGTATGCTCATCCGAAACACCCGTATACCCGGGCGCTGATAGAGGCGGTCCCCATTGCCGATCCGGAGATCGAGCGACGGAAATCCAGCACCGGACTGGAGGGCGATGTCCCTTCGCCGCTCGATCCCCCGTCCGGCTGCGCCTTCCGAACCCGCTGCAGGTACGCCGCGGAACGTTGCGCCCTGGAAAGACCCCGGCTGCGCATGGTTGATGAAACCGCCGTTGCCTGCCATCGGGTAGGCGAGATCTGAAAACTACGTCAGGCTAGAATTCCACATCCCGTGCCACTAAGATATCGGGCCAGTCGGCATAAGCCGGCGAACAACCATATTTCAGGTGCCAGCCATGCGAAAAATTCTTCATGTTTTCATCGTGCTTCCGTTTGCTTTTGCCGCGATCAATACCTACGCGCAAGGCAGCGCCGACCGGGGCGCAGTGCTGGCCGATACCTGTCTTGGATGTCACGGCATCGCCGGTTACCGGAACGCCTACCCGTCCTACCGGGTACCCATGCTGGGCGGGCAGCACGAAGAATACATCGTGCTCGCCTTGCAGGGTTACAAGGCCGGAACCCGCGCTCATCCCACCATGCAGGCCCAGGCAGGCTCGATGTCCGACGACGATATTCAGGCTGTAGCGGCCTTTTTCGCCGGCCAGGGCGAACTGGACAAAGGCAGCGCCAGGTCAGGTGCGGCGATCAAGCGGGGCGAAGAGAAGGCGGCTGTCTGTACGGCCTGCCACGGCCCGGCCGGTGTCAGCACCATGCCCAACTGGCCGGTACTGGCCGGACAGCACACCGATTATCTGGTGCACGCGATCAGCCAGTATCAGAGCGGCAAGCGTACGGACCCTGTCATGGCCGGGCAGGCAGCGGCGCTGTCTGAACAGGATATCAAGGATCTTGCCGCGTATTTTTCCGCCCAGCCGGGGCTTTTTACCACTCATTATTGATCCTGGTGACGTCTTTCAAAGCTTTTCGGATTCATTCAGAAGACGGAGCAATCATCCCGCGACTGGAGAACATCCACCTGGATGATCTTTCCGATGGCGATGTACTGATTCGGGGCAGCTACTCCAGCATCAACTATAAAGACGCGCTGGCGGCGACGGGAACCGGAAAAATCCAGCGCCGGTTTCCACTGGTGGGTGGCGTGGATGTTGCCGGAACGGTCGTCGAGTCGACAGACGACAGGTTTGCCGCAGGCGATGAGGTCGTCGTTACCGGTTGCGGACTGAGTGAGACCCATGACGGCGGGTTTGCACAGTACGTTCGTGTCAAGGGCGACTGGGTCAACGCTTTGCCCGAAGGGCTGGATTTGCGTTCGGCGATGGCGCTGGGCACCGCCGGGTTTACGGCGGGCCTGGCAATACATCGCATGGAACACAATGCGATGAGTCCGGACCAGGGCCCGGTGGCCGTCACCGGTGCGACGGGCGGCGTGGGCAGTATCGCTGTCGATATGCTGGGCGGGCTGGGCTATGCCGTGACCGCGATCACCGGGAAATCGGAACCGGCTGCCGGAGACTGGCTTCGGCAGCTTGGCGCGAAAGAAGTCTGGATACGCGATGAAATCGACATGGGTCACCGGCCCCTGGAGAAAGCGCTCTGGGCGGGAGCAATAGATAACCTGGGTGGAGATACGCTGGCGTGGCTGACCCGGACCACCGGGCACTATGGGTGTATTGCCAGCATCGGTCTGGCGGCCAGCCCGGAGCTGAAAACAACCGTCATGCCCTTCATTCTCAGAGGGGTCAGTGTGTTGGGGATTAATTCCGTCTTTGTGCCGCCGGACCTGCGCCAACAGGTATGGCACCGGGTTGCGACCGACCTGAAGCCGGCGCACCTGCAGCAACTGGTGACACGCGAGGTCACCCTCGATGAACTGGCGGAGTGTTTTCAGGCGTATATTGACGCCCGCGTGACGGGGCGGACCATTGTCCGGCTGGACTAGTCCGGGTGAGCTGTGGGCACTGCCGAACCCGAAGGATACCTGGAGAGCGGACTCGACGAGCTTGGTGTAAGGTTTGAGGGTAGCCTGGTCAACGACCTGATGCGGTTTCTTGGCCTGCTCGAACAGTGGAACCGGGCTTTTAACCTGACCAGCATACGGGCGCCTGAAGAGATGGTAGTGCGACATGTACTGGATTCGATCAGTGTCGCCGGTTTTCTGCAGGGCGATTCGATACTGGATGCAGGTACCGGCGCCGGATTGCCGGGCATCCCCTTGGCGCTACTCGAGAAAGACAGGCGCTTTACGTTGCTGGATTCGGTCGGCAAGAAGATACGGTTTGTAAGACATGTCGTGGCAGAACTGGGGTTGACCAATATTACCGTCGAGCAGGCGCGCGTTGAATCGTTTCAGCCCCGGGAAGCCTATGATACGGTGGTTTGCCGCGCTTTTACTTCACTCGCCCGGTTTGTGGAAAACTGTGGGCGACTGGTTAACCCGGATGGACAGCTGCTCGCGATGAAAGGAAAATTACCCCGGCAGGAGCTTGCCGATGTGCCGCCTCAGTGGCGGGCGGCCTCGACCCGGGTCGTCGTGCCCGGGCTGGACGCGAGCCGGCATGTGGTGATTCTGGAGCGATGCTGATGGGCCGGGTGATCGCAGTAGCCAATCAAAAAGGCGGGGTGGGTAAAACGACGACCAGCGTCAATCTGGCCGCCTCGCTGGCCGAGCACAACCAGCGCGTTTTGCTGATCGACCTCGATCCGCAGGGCAACGCCACCACGGGTTGCGGTATCGACAAGCAAAGCCTGGAAAATACCTCCTGTGAGGTACTGCTGGAAGATATCCCGGCCAAAGACGCGATAGTTTCGATACAGAACGGCGATTTTGCCCTGCTGCCGGCCAACTCCGACCTGACGGTCGCGGAAGTCAGGCTGCTTCAGGAAATCGGCCGGGAAATGCGGTTGCGCAAGGTTCTCAAGCCGGTGCGGGGATTATTCGATTATGTGCTGATCGATTGCCCGCCGTCGATCAACATGCTGACACTCAACGCGCTCACCGCCGCCGATGGCGTGCTGATACCGATCCAGTGTGAATACTATGCGCTGGAAGGCCTGTCGGCGCTCCTGGAAACCGTCAAGCAGATACGCAACTCGGTGAACAGCACGCTGGAAATCGAAGGGCTGTTGCGCACCATGTATGACCCGCGGAACAAGCTGGCTACCGAGGTATCGTCGCAGCTTGCCCGGCATTTTCCGCAAAAGCTCTACCGGACCATTATCCCGCGCAATGTGCGTCTGGCCGAAGCGCCGAGCTTTGGCTTGCCGGCGATGTATCATGACCGCAGTTCTCGTGGCGCCAAGGCCTACAGCGCGCTGGGAGAAGAAATAGTATCGGCTGTCACGGCAACCGGACAAGCCAACGCAGGTTAAAAGCTATATTCTTGCCCCGGCAAGGGAGCCCAGGGCAATGTGCGAACGATGGCCCGGCGACCCGGCACCGTGATACAGGCACCATACTTCAGGAAGACAGATCGATGGCAGCAAAAAAGACAGGTTTGGGGCGGGGCCTGGGCGCATTGCTCGGCGATATCAATCTGGCGCCGGAAACACAGGCCGGTAAAGATGCGGCGGGCGATATCTCCAGGGATACCGCCATGCCCATGCGCACGGTGCCGCTGGATCTGCTGCAGCGCGGCGTTTATCAGCCCCGCCAGGACATGCATCCGGATTCACTGGAAGACCTGGCGCAATCCATTCGGGCACAGGGGCTGATTCAGCCGATCGTCGTTCGCCCGTTGACCGGCCGGGGCGCTGCGGATCAGCGTACCGGCGCGGAGACTCGCTATGAGATCATCGCCGGCGAACGGCGCTGGCGTGCCGCCCAGATGGCAGGCCTGCAGGCAGTCCCGGTGATCGTACGCGAGATCCCGGATTCTGCTGCGATTGCCATTGCGCTGATCGAGAACATACAGCGCGAAAACCTCAATCCTCTTGAGGAGGCGGCGGCACTGCACCGGTTAATCGAAGAATTCGAGCTTACTCACCAGCAGGCAGCCGACGCAGTCGGGCGTTCGCGGACCGCTGTCAGCAACCTGCTGCGGTTGATGGACCTGGGCGGAGTTGCCAGCCGGCTGGTGCAAAGCGGCGAACTGGAAATGGGCCATGCCAGGGCGTTGCTGGGACTGGCCCAGGAAAAGATGCAGGCCGAGGTTGCCAGGCTGGTGGTCAAAAAGGGCTTGTCGGTTCGCGAGACGGAGCGGCTCGTCAAGCGCACGCTGGCGGGGCCCGCGGCCAAAAAGGGCGGCACGATCGACCCGGATGTTCGCCGGCTTCAGGATGAACTGGGCGAAAAGCTTTGTGCCCGGGTTTCCATCCAGCACTCGCCCAGCGGCAAGGGCAAACTCGTGGTGTCTTACAACAGCCTGGATGAACTGGACGGCATTCTCGCGCATATCCGGTAAATTGCCGGCCTTGCCGCCGCTCCCGGGTGTGCCCGGTGGAACATCGTGATGCCCGGAGTCTTGAACCGTAACTGGAATGTCTCTAGAATAAGCAGGCTAACCGGCGTATTTTTGCCGGCCCGATACCACCCACAGCCGAAGGTCGGCACGTGACGTGGTTTTTTTTGTGTTTGCACTATGTTGATTTTGCCTTGCTGATTGACCCGGGTTGATTGACTCAGGCTGATTGATCCGGGCTGATGGATCGGGATGATCGATCTGCCTGAATTATCTGAGGTAGCCACCATGGACAACGCGCTGGCTTTTCAGGGGCTTCGCCGGGCAGCCTGGCGATTGAGCGGCTGGCAACTTGTGCTGGTGATCGCAGTCACCTGCGGTGCGGCATGGACAGCGGGCCAGGCCGCCGCGTTGTCCGCACTGGCGGGAGGCGGGATAGGGATTCTGACCGGACTCTATCAGGCGCTGAGAGTGTTTCGCACTGACGCGAGTCACTTTCCGGAGCGCTTCATGGGCTCGGTCTACGCGGGGGAGGTGGTAAAGATACTGCTTACGGCAGCGCTGTTTGTATTTGCAATCAAGGCGCTGCGGGCAGAGTTTTTACCGTTGATTTTGGGGTACACGGCAACGCTTGTCGTGTATTGGGCGGCTTTGGGAACCGGGTTTCCCTGGCTGAACCAGGGTATTGAGCACCCGAAGACAGACTGAAGAAAAATCAGGACATGAGCGCAACAGAAGGCGGGAAAACAGCCGGCGAATATATCCAGCACCATCTGCATAACCTGACGGTTTGCCGGGGTGAAGAAGGATGGGTCTGGAATCATTGCCACGGGAATTTCTGGGCAATCAACGTGGATTCCATGGTGATTTCCGTTTTGCTCGGTCTGGCGTTCACCATCCTGTTCAGAAGAGTGGCCAGGAACGCCACCTCCGGGCAGCCGGGCAGGCTGCAGGCCGCTATCGAATTGATCGTCGGTTTCGTTGACCAGAACGTCCGGGAAACCTTCCACGGCGACAACAAGCTCATCGCACCGCTTTCTTTGACCATCTTCGTCTGGGTCCTGGGCATGAACCTGATGGACCTGATCCCGGTTGACTGGCTGCCACTGGTGGCCAGCATGGCAGGCGTGGAGTATCTCAAGGTTGTACCGACAACCGATGTCAACGTCACCTTTGCGATGTCGCTGTCGGTGTTTTTCCTGACCATTTTCTACAGCATCAAGGTCAAGGGTATCGGCGGCTTCACCAGGGAGCTGACCATGCAGCCGTTCAATCACTGGGCGGCCATCCCGTTTAATTTCGTGCTGGAAGGCGTTGCGCTGATCGCCAAGCCCCTGTCACTGTCTCTGCGACTGTTCGGCAACATGTATGCCGGCGAGTTGATGTTCATCCTGATTGCGTTACTGGGTTTATGGCAGCTGCCGCTGCATTTTGTCTGGGCGGTATTCCATATTCTTATCGTTACGCTGCAGGCGTTTATTTTCATGATGCTGACGATCGTCTACCTGAGCCAGGCGCACGAGCATCACTAGTACCGGTTTTAACGGGCGTTTATTTTCTGAATACACAAGTGTAGGAGTAACTGATGGAAACTGTAATTGGTTTTACCGCAATCGCTGTAGCGATCCTGATCGGGCTTGGTGCCCTCGGTGTGGGTATTGGCATGGGTCTTTTGGGCGGTCGCTTTCTCGAAGGCTGTGCACGGCAGCCGGAACTGGCGCCCCTTTTGCAGGGCAAACTGTTCCTGGTGGTTGCGCTGCTCGACGCGGTAGCAATGATCGGTGTGGGTATTGCGCTGTACTTTGCATTTGCCAACCCGTTTATCGGTCAGCTTCAACTCGCGACAGGCGGCTGAGGAAACTCTTCAGGTTTCCCCGGCTAAGGAACATCCAGAAGGAATTGCACAGTGGATTTTAATCTCACCCTGATCGGTCAGACGATTGCCATGATCGTGTTTGTCTGGTTTTGCATGCGCTATGTATGGCCGCCGCTGCTGGCTATTATCGAAGAGCGGCAGTCCGAGATTGCAGACGGCCTGGCCGCCGCAGAGAAAGGCAAGCGATCGCTCGAAGAGGCCGATTCTGAAATCGCCCGCGTTCTCGACGAGGCCCGGGTCCAGGCGCAGCAGATCATTGAGCAGGCCAATTCCCGCGCCGGCGCAATTGTCGATGAGGCCCGCACCAGGGCGGGACAGGAAAAAGAACGCATCATCGAAAGCGCGCATGACGAGGTGGACCAGGAACGCAACCGGGTACGTAATGAATTGAGATCGCAGGTAGCCGCAATAGCGGTGGCCGGTGCCGAGAAAATTCTGACCCGCGAAATCGATGCTGCCGCACATAAAGAACTGCTGGACAAGCTGGCGGCGGAGATCTAGCCGCATGAACCACGCAATGAGCAGAAACGGTAATGGCTGAAAACGGCGCGATAGCCCGGCCATATGCCAGGGCAGTGTTTGAGCTTGCCAGAGACAGCGGGCAACTGTCTGCCTGGGCGGATGTCCTCTGTCTGGCGGGCAGCGTTGCCGAGAGCGGGGCGTTCCGCAGGCTGTTGAATGCGCCGACCGTTGAGCGATCGGCGGTGGTCGATGTGCTGATCGACATCTGCCGGCATTCCGACAGCGTGAAGATGTCTGCGCTGCAGGACCAGGCGGGTATGGCCAATCTTTTCCGCCTGCTTGCGGAGAATCGGCGGTTGTCGGTGCTGGCGGAGATTTCCGTCCAGTTCGAGCAGCTTAAGGCTGATGTCGAGAACGTTGTCGATGTAGTGATGACATCCGCATTGCCGGTAAGTGACGAACAGAAAGCAAAGATCAGAAATGCATTGAAAAACCGATTGGGCCGCGAGGTCAATCTGCGGTGTGAACTGGATGAGAGTTTGATTGGCGGCGCGCGCCTGAAGGCGAACGACCTGGTCATCGATGGAACAGTGTTAACCGGGCTCGACAAGATGTCGGCTGCCCTGGTTAGCTGACGGGCGAATTGAGAGGAAAAGAAAATGGCGCTTAAGGCTTCGGAAATCAGTGAACTGATCAAAGAGCGGATCAAGAATTTTGACTCCACGGCGGAAGCCCGGGACGTCGGCACGGTGATCGCCGTAACCGACGGTATTACGCGGATCCATGGGCTGGGCGATGCCCAGTACGGCGAGATGCTCGAGTTTCCGGGCAACACCTTCGGTCTTGCCCTGAACCTCGAACAGGATTCGGTGGGTGCGGTGGTGCTGGGCGACTACAAGCACATCTCCGAAGGCGATACGGTCAAGACAACCCGTCGTATTCTCGAGGTACCGGTTGGTGAAGCACTGCTCGGGCGTGTCGTCAGTTCGCTGGGAGAGCCGCTCGACGGCAAGGGCCCCGTTGGTACGACGGAAACCTCACCGATCGAAAAAGTAGCCCCGGGCGTGATTACCCGCCAGTCGGTGGATCAGCCGGTCCAGACCGGCCTGAAGTCGATCGATGCGATGGTCCCGATCGGGCGGGGCCAGCGCGAACTGATTATCGGCGACCGTCAGACCGGCAAAACCGCGGTCGCCATCGATACCATCATCAACCAGGTCGGTACCGGCATCAAATGTATCTACGTGGCGATCGGGCAAAAGCAGACTTCAATCGCCAATGTGGTTGCCAAGCTGGAAGAGCATGGAGCGCTGGAGCACACCATCATCGTTGCCGCGCCCGCCGCCGATTCTGCGGCCATGCAGTACATTGCACCGTATTCAGGCTGTGCGATGGGCGAGTACTTCCGCGACAAGGGCGAAGACGCGCTGATCATCTACGATGATCTGACCAAGCAGGCCTGGGCTTACCGCCAGGTGTCATTGTTGCTGCGCCGTCCTCCGGGGCGGGAAGCCTATCCGGGCGACGTGTTTTACCTGCATTCCCGCCTGCTGGAACGTGCTGCAAGAATCAACGTTGCCGAGGTAGAGCGCCTGACGAACGGCAGGGTCAAGGGGAAAACCGGTTCGCTGACGGCCCTGCCGATTATCGAAACCCAGGAAGGAGACGTCTCCGCTTTTGTTCCGACCAACGTAATTTCCATTACCGACGGCCAGATTTTCCTGGAAACCGACCTGTTCAACGCAGGCATTCGCCCGGCCATCAACGCCGGACTTTCGGTTTCCCGGGTCGGCGGCTCCGCCCAGACCAAGATTATCAAGAAACTGGGCGGTGGCGTGCGCCTGGCCCTGGCCCAGTACCGGGAACTGGCCGCTTTTGCACAGTTTGCCTCCGACCTCGATGAAGCGACCCGCAAGCAGCTCGAGCGCGGCGAGCGGGTCACCGAGCTGATGAAGCAGAAACAGTATTCGCCCCTGTCGGTTGGCTATATGGCGTTGTCCCTGTACGCAATCAACGAAGGGTATATGGATGACGTACCGGTAGAGAAAATCGTCGCTTTCGAGGCAGCCCTGCATGCGCATGCAGGTGACAAGTTCGCCAGCCTGATCGGCAACATCGATCAGACGGGTGACTACAATGACGATGTCATTGCCGGTCTCAAGGAAGCAGTGGAAGATTTTCAGCGTAGCGGGACCTACTAGCAGGTAGATCGATGGCCAGCGGTAAAGAAATCAGAACCAAGATCGCGAGTATCCAGAATACTCAGAAGATCACCAAGGCGATGGAAATGGTGGCGGCCAGCAAGATGCGCCGCACCCAGGAGCGAATGGCCGCAGCCCTCCCCTATGCGGAGAAGATTCGCACGGTGATCGGTCACCTGAACAAGGCAAATCCGGATTACCGGCATCCGTTCCTTGTCGAGAGGGAGATCAAGCGGGTCGGCTATATCGTGATTACTTCGGACCGCGGTTTGTGCGGCGGCCTGAATGTCAATATTTTCCGGCCCCTGCTCGCCGAACTGCGGCAACACCAGCAGAATAATATTGAAGCCGATCTTTGCCTGATCGGTGCCAAGGGTGTGCAGTATTTCCGCAGGCTGGATGTCAATGTCGTGGCGGCGACGACTCATGTTGGCGAAGACCCGAAAGTTGCGGACCTGGTCGGCGCGATGAAAACGATGCTGGATGCCTATACGGACGGCCGGATTGACCGCCTGTACCTTGTGCACAACAGGTTTGTGAACACCATGACCCAGGCGCCGGAAATAGCCACCCTGTTACCGGTGGAAACCGAGGACGCAGAAACCCTGCAGGCGCACTGGGACTACCTGTATGAGCCCGATGCAGAAGAACTGCTGGACAGTGTGCTGACACGCTACATACAGTCGCAGATCTACACCGGCTCGGTCGAGAACGTCGCCTGTGAGATGGCGGCCAAGATGGTGGCAATGAAATCCGCCACGGACAACGCCGGAAAAATGATCGATCAGCTCAAGCTGGACTACAACAAGGCCAGGCAGGCGGCGATTACCCAGGAATTGTCGGAAATTGTTGCAGGTGCGGCGGCGGTATAGGCGGCCGGCCGATGAATAAATGAATTCGAAAGAACGGAATATCTAAGAGGACGAATCAGATGAGCACTGGAATGAATACCGAATCGAGCTCCGGGACAAGTACCGGCAAGGTCGTACAGGTCATCGGCGCTGTTGTCGACGTTGAGTTTCCGCGTACGGCGATCCCGAAAATTTACGATGCACTGACTCTGAATGACCGGGACCTGACGCTGGAAGTCCAGCAGCAGCTCGGAGACGGCATCGTGCGTACCATCGCCATGGGCGCCAGTGAAGGACTCAAGCGAGGTCTGGGGGTTTCCAATACCGGCGGTCCGATCAAGGTTCCGGTCGGGGAAAAGACGCTGGGACGAATCATGGACGTGCTCGGCAGGCCGATCGATGAAGAGGGTCCGATCGGTGAAGAGCTGCGCATGCCCATTCACCGCGATCCGCCGGCCTATGAAGATCAGTCCGCCGGCACCGAGCTGCTGGAAACGGGCATCAAGGTGATCGACCTGATCATGCCGATCGCCAAGGGCGGCAAGATCGGACTGTTCGGCGGCGCCGGCGTGGGCAAGACAGTCACGCTGATGGAACTGATCCGCAATATTGCCGCCGAACACTCCGGGTATTCCGTCTTTGCCGGTGTCGGCGAAAGAACCCGCGAGGGCAACGATTTCTACTACGAGATGAAAGAATCCAACGTGCTCGACAAGGTAGCGCTGGTTTATGGCCAGATGAACGAGCCACCGGGGAATCGCCTGCGTGTCGGCCTGACGGGCCTGACCATTGCCGAGGGTTTTCGTGACGAGGGCCGCGATGTGCTGATGTTCATCGATAACATCTATCGTTACACGCTGGCCGGAACCGAAGTCTCCGCGCTGCTCGGTCGCATGCCTTCGGCCGTGGGTTATCAGCCCACACTTGCCGAGGAAATGGGTGTGCTGCAGGAGCGCATTACGTCGACCAAGACCGGTTCCATTACCTCGTTCCAGGCCGTATATGTACCGGCCGATGACCTGACCGACCCTTCTCCGGCAACGACCTTCGCCCATCTCGATGCAACCCTGGTGTTGTCCCGGCAGATTGCAGAGCTGGGTATCTACCCGGCAGTGGATCCGCTCGATTCAACCAGCCGGCTGCTCGACCCGAATGTCGTCGGACAGGATCACTATGACGTGGCACGTTCCGTCCAGATGGTACTGCAGCGCTACAAGGAGCTGCAGGACATCATCGCCATCCTGGGCATGGACGAGCTGTCGGAAGACGACAAGCTGATCGTGCAGCGGGCCAGGAAGATTCAGCGTTATCTGTCGCAGCCTTTCTTTGTCGCTTCGCAGTTCACAGGCCAGGACGGCAAATACGTGTCGCTGGCCGAGACCATTCGTGGCTTCAAGGGCATCGTTGCCGGTGACTACGACCATTTGCCGGAGCAGGCATTCTATATGGTGGGCACTATCGAAGAAGCGGTCGAACAGGCGAAAACCCTTCAGTAGCACCGGTATACATACAAGATGAGCACAATTCACGTCGAAATCGTCAGTGCCGAAGGAGCGATCTTCTCCGGAGATGCGGAGATGGTCATCGCCCCGGCGAAGATGGGTGAAGTCGGTATCACGCCCCGGCACGCTCCGTTACTGACCAGCCTGCAGCCCGGCGAGGTTCGACTGCAGATCCCCGATGAAGAAGAGCGTCTTTTCTATGTGACGGGAGGCATTCTCGAAGTGCAGCCGCACCTGGTTACGGTGCTGGCCGATTCGGCTTTGCAGGCCGATCAGCTCGATGAAGCAGCAGCCATGGCGGCCCAGCAGGCGGCAGAAGAGGCCATGCGCGGCGCTGCCGGCGAAGACCTGGCCAGGGCCCAGGAACAGCTGGTCGAGGCATCGGCCCGTTATCGTGCCGCCCAGAAGCTGAGCGGCAAACGACGCTAGCAACCGGGCTCTTGCCGGGCCGGCGCAGCATTATTGCGCAGAAAAATAGATATCCCCGTACCAGGCCAGGGCTTCGCCCCCGGTATTGTCGGTATCGGACATCACCGCTACGGCATCCAGGTATCGAATATCCGTACCGAACAGCAGTTTGAAGTCTGCACGGATGTTGCGCCGTTCGGTGACCCATTGTCCCTTTAACGCCTGGCCGGACCGCACCGCAATCATGCGGACATTGCCGGTATAGGCATTTGCCCATTGCGCACCTTTTGGCTGCGAACTGGACCAGACATAGGTAAGCGCCCTGGTCCGCCAGAAAAATGCTCCGCCGGAAAAGACGACATAGACGCGCGCCGGATAGTCGTCGCCCTGTTTGCTCCGCTCATCCGGATGGCCGAGCGTAGCGTCGATTTTCCAGCGCCAGTTCAGGTAAGGCGTTTTGCCAAGGTCGATTTTTATTTTCCTGACCAGCCCGGAGGCGGCAGCCTTGCTGCGCGCCTGCAGGACAGTCTGACCATCCAGCGCAACCAGCTGGTAGTCGGTATGGCCGGCAAAGCTTTTTTCTGTCCAGCCATCCAGTTTGCCGGTCGAGAATTCCCCGACCGGGACCGGGTTGTCCGCCATCGCCGTCATGGCCGGCAGCATCGCGAACAGCAGCCAATATCTACTCATCGGCCTTGTTCTTCGGCGCCGCTTTTGCCGGTTCGAAATAACGAGCGATCACATCT